>JABGVY010000478.1 GCA_018645845.1 Gammaproteobacteria bacterium
GCTTGCAAAATAGTTCTGCCCATCCTCATCTTCCAGACCAAGTCTTCTTTCCTGGCGATGCTATTTATTAAGGTAAGGGAATAAATGACCTCTTTCTTCAGCGCCACGGTGCAATGGTGCAATGGTGCAATGGTGCAATGGTGCAATGGTGCAATGGTCAAATGGTGCCGTAACCTGCGTGATTGCAATTCCTCATACACTGGAGCAGGAGGAGACTTTAGGGTCAGCTCGTTGGTAGCTTTAAAAGAGTGGACAGGTTGCTGGTTCTCATCTGCTGGCTTCATCAGCACAACACATTTGGGCCACCGTGATTTTGGTGGGACACAGCAATCCCTGGCTCCCCCGTTATCCTCGCTCAAATTCTCGAATTACTTGACCCGGTCGATTGCCAGTGTGTTTACAGTTTTCTACCACAACCTGGCCCGCAACCAGAGTCGCGGTATAACCAGTGCTCTTGACAATAAAGCGGCCACCACCATGGGGGAAATCATTCACATACTCTGGATGCTGGGTCGCTAACCGGTCGTAATCAATCACATTAATGTCCGCGACATAGCCCTCTTTTAGCACCCCGCGATCTTTAAGGCCCAACACTTCTGCAGATTGCTGGGTGATTTTATGGATCGCCTCGGGTAACGAATAGACGTTGTGCTTACGGGTCAATTCACTGAGCAGGACCGTTGGCGAATCGGTATCAGTAAAAATACCCACATGCGCACCAGCATCACCCAACATCGGAATAACGTGGTCTAATTGCATGTATTGCCATTGATTTTCGAGCGCGCCGCCAAAAGCCCAATAATTAAATAGCTCTCGTCCTTCAGAGGCCAAAAGCCGATCAACATACATTTCAACCGGATCACAGCCAGCCGCATCCGCTAGCTGCTGCAGCGATGACTTTCGGTCCAAATCAAGGTCGGGTATTTCGCCCATGCCAAAGGGGTGTAGCATATGGGCCATCTTTGATAAATGCCCGATCGCCTTTCCCTCTTTGATAAGCCGCATTCGGGTTTCCTGGTTCCGAAGCGCATCGACTCGGTCGCTTACCGTGGGCAACGCCATCAATTCCCGCCAGGCATCTGACTCCTGGGTAAACGGTGACAACTGCGCCAAGCCAAAAAATGCTCCACTGGGCCTGGTATGGCAAACACCAGAAACGCGCTTACCGCCCTGATTATGCTGACGAAAAAAGTCTCGCCACCGACTGACACCGCCATCACCTTGCGGCCCGGTCCCACCCGAAAACAAAATCTGGCATCCGGCTTCAGCGCCCTGCTCAAACATTTTGAGTTCTGTCTCAAAACGAGTCTGAAAATCATTCGCCGATTGAAATAGCGCACCTTCGCCGCCGGCTTCAACCACCGCCTGTTGTATTGCGCCCGTCTCGCGAAGGTCTGCCCAGGTCCCTGGCGTGCAACGGCCATCTGGCACGGTATGTGGAATAAATCGAGAAGTTGAAAAGCCAACCGCACCGGCCTCGACCGACTCTTTGACCATGCGGACGATATCTACCAATTCGCGATCATCGGCTTGCACATCTTTATCCATGGACTTATCCCCCATGGCTTCAAAGCGGATAGCCGAGTGCCCGACCAACCCAACAATATTCAGGGCAGGTTTCAAGGTCTCAATAGAGTCCAAATAACCCCCGTAATTAGTCCAGTTCCAAGGCAGGCCATCCAAAATAGCTTCAGCGGCAATATCTTCAACCGACTCCATGAGCTTTGCCATATATGGCCGGTTTTGTTCTGCCACAGGTGCAAAACCGACACCACAGTTGCCGATAAGCGCCGTCGTCACGCCGTGATAGGAACTCGATGTAAGTTCGGGGTCCCACCCTACCTGAGCATCCAAGTGGGTATGCAAATCGACAAACCCGGGAGTGACTGTTTGCCCCGTCGCATCAATGGTTTTTGCAGCAGAATCATCGATAAGGTCGCCCATTTTTGCGATCCTGCCGTCTTTGACCGCAACATCCCCTTTATAGGGCTCAGCGCCGGTGCCATCAACAATGGTGCCACCGGAAATAATAAGGTCGTAATTCATTAAGCTACTCCTTTGACTGTTTTTGTTCGCTGGCGTCTATACGCCATTCATACGAGCACAAGCGCCTAAAACATGCCACATCAACCCAAAGCCTGTCCACCTTCTGCTTTGGGGTATCACTGGCTTTACTAGCTGTTAGCTCTGAGCACGGTACCTAACGTGCGCCACGCGCAGGTCGACTTGAAGGTCACTCAGCGCAGCGTCCCAGAAACGCAATCACATGGCGATTATATGTCTCGGTGTCTTCAAGAAAGGGGGCATGGCCGCAACCAGCCATGACTTCCATTTCAGCATTTTGGAGAAGTGA
>JABGVY010000309.1 GCA_018645845.1 Gammaproteobacteria bacterium
AAGCCCAGTCCGACGGACTGGATATTCGCGGTCAGGTACTCTCTCGACCCGTAGGCATGTTGATGGGGCATCCCGCTTCCATGAGCACTTTTTACAGTAGGCCATCTTTTGCCGCGCTCAATGATCTGCCCTGGGATGAGAAAATCGAGAAGCTCAAAGAGCCGGAAATCAAAGCGCAGATCCTGCGAGAAGAAAGTGAAAAGCCACACGTCTTCGTGGAAATTTTCGAGACCCGGTTCAAACACATGTACCCGCTCGAAGACCCAATTGAGTACATGCCAAAACGAGAAAACTCAGTCGCTTCTATCGCCGAGCGGGAAGGTCGCGAACCCACCGAGTGGCTGTATGACTACTTCCTTGGCAACGAAGGCAGCAACCTTATCTATATTCCGGCGGCGAACTTCTCAGAGCACATCCCCGAAATGCTGACACACCCTTACACTATCACAGCACTTGGCGACGGCGGCGCGCACGTCGGCTCCATCTGTGATACCAGCGCCAACGTATATGTACTGACCAAGTGGGTGAAAGACAATCAGCAAATCGAACTCTCCCAGGCAATCAATATGCTGTGCAAGCAGCCGACTGAACTTTACTCACTGCATGATCGCGGATTGATTCAAGAGGGCTTGAAAGCTGACATTAACGTCATCGACTTTGAGGCGCTAAAGCTGCATACCCCTCATATCGTTCACGACCTTCCCGCTGGAGGCAAACGTTTTTTGCAGAATGCCGACGGAATAGCGCTGACGATTAAGGCCGGTAAAGTAATCTACGAGAATGGTGCAGCTACCGGCGCGTTACCCGGGAAATTAATCCGAGGACAGCAGCCGGACCCAAGGCAATCAGCATAGTAACAATTCAGGCTAACAGCGAAGCCCTGATTAACCTGATCACCACTACAGTCTTGCCCTTTGCTCCAGGAGCCGAGGTCTGGCCTCCTGGTACCCACCTTCTTGCAACATTACAGTCGTTTGAAGCAAGCAAATCAACGTATGGGGCTTCGGCTCGCGATTTGATCTTGTTGAGCGTTAGTGCTCCTTCCTGGTTTAAGTTTTCTGGCTGCCCCAAAGCGCCCTGAACACAGCGGACAACCCCAATATTTTTGTTACTATGATGTTCTTTCAGCAGCGCACAGGATGCTCGATGAGTGAAATTAGAAGCTTCAACCTGGGTATACCAGAAACTGAGATCGACGACTTAAAGGCCAGGCTCAGTCATGCGAGATGGCCGGATTCCGAAACGGTTGATGACTGGACCCAAGGCGTGCCCATCGAATACCACCGTGAGTTTTGCGAATACTGGGCTAAGGACTACAACTGGTACGACACTCAGGATCGCCTGAACAAATACCCACAGTACAAAACAATCATCGATAATCTAGATATTCACTTTCTTCATCTGAAGAGCAGTCATAAAGACGCCACGCCGATCATCATGACCCACGGTTGGCCCGGATCTATTGTGGAATTTCTCAAAGTCATTGAACCCCTGGCAGAACCTACAAAGTACGGCGGTTCACCGGATGATGCATTTCACGTCGTCTGTCCGTCTTTACCCGGCTACGGGTTCTCTGGAAAACCAACCACTACAGGGTGGGGTGTCCCCAAAATCGCTGAGGCCTGGGATGAACTAATGACCCGTCTTGGCTACCAGAACTATTATGCTCAGGGCGGAGACTGGGGTTCCGCGGTCACAACTGCAATTGGCCTCCAGAATAAAGGTCAGTGCACAGGCATCCACGTCAACATGGCTAACGCCGGCGCAACAAAGGCAGCAATGGAAAATCCTGACGAGGCAGACAAGATAGCGCTCGCCGGCGCCAAGTTCTACCAGGATTGGGACTCAGGGTACTCAAAGCAACAGAGCACCAGACCACAAACGCTCGGCTACGGCTTAGCGGATTCCCCGATCGGTCAATCCGCCTGGATTCTCGAAAAGTTCTTTCAGTGGACTGATTGCAACGGGCACCCGGAGAACGTCCTGACCCGCGATGAAATTATCGACAACATCATGCTCTACTGGTTAACCAACACATCAGCTTCTTCAGCCAGACTCTATTGGGAAAGCTTCAACCAGGCCTTCGGTGGTGGCAAAGGCGACACTGTAAAACTGCCAACCGGCGTTAGCAGTTACCCTAAAGAAATTGTCAGGACTCCAAGATCGTGGGCCGAAAAAAGGTATACGAATATCCAGTATTGGAACGACCTGGACAAAGGTGGCCACTTTGCGGCGTTCGAGCAGCCAGACTTGTTCGTACAGGAAATGCGAGCATGGCGAAGAGCCCTCTCGTAACACGCTGCAGATGAACGCCATTCGCTTTACTTGCTAACCCCAAAAACAGGTATGGCAGTGCCAGATCGCCAGTTCAGGTCAGGTGCGATCAATCCTTGCCAACAGTATATTTCTAGCGCCAGCTGTTAAAGCTGACCATTTCATTGACACCACGGCGACTGATGGAACCATGCCCACCCAAGACTGGATAACCCACCGGA
>JABGVY010000446.1 GCA_018645845.1 Gammaproteobacteria bacterium
CTCAAAGAAGGCCAAATCGCCGAATACGTTATCGCACCCGAAGACTTTTTACTGAAGAGGGGCGATCTCGATGAATTAAAGGTCGATAGTGCTGCAGAGAGCCTTGTGATGGTGAAAGCGGCGTTAAAAGGAGAGCTTGAGCCTGCGAGCGACATGGTCGCGATGAATGCTGGAGCGGCTATATATGTCTCGGGGCAAGCAATTGATTTGGTGAGCGGCGTTAGTATGGCTCAGGACGCGATAGGCAGCGGACTAGCAACTGAGAAGTTAAAGGAGTTCGTTGATTTCACCGTGCAATTGGGTGACGGTTAATAGCGTCCTAATGCTGAAGTTGTTGTTGAAAATAAACAGATGGGTTTGAGTAACGATGGTTGAAAAAGACATCCTTGGAACGATTGTCGATCGAAAACATGTTGAGGTGTCGGGTCGACAAAAGCAGGTGTCGGTTCCAGATCTCATGGAGCAAATTAATCTACAGCGACCCCACCGGCCTTTTGTGGAAGCGATAAAAACGAGAAGTCGCCAAAAATTGCCCGCTGTCATTGCCGAGGTCAAGAAGGCATCCCCCTCAAAGGGCGTGATTCGACAAGACTTTGACCCCGTTGCAATCGCGCAAAGTTATGAGCGGTCAGGTGCAACCTGCCTTTCCGTATTGACAGACGTTGATTTTTTTCAGGGTTCAGATCAGTACCTTGAGATGGTGAAAGCCAGCTCTTCGTTGCCTGTATTGCGTAAGGATTTCATTGTTGATGGGTATCAGGTCTACGAGTCGAAGGCTATTGGTGCAGATTGCATTTTACTGATCGCGGCTATACTAGATATTGAAAAACTGCATCAATTCTACGATCTTGCAATGAGCCTTAATCTTGATGTCCTGGTGGAAGTGCATAATAAGTTGGAGCTGGACAAGGCGCTCACCTTATCGCCCGCGATGATCGGCGTGAATAACAGGAACCTTAAAACGTTCGAAGTGAGTCTGGAGACAACGCTGGGTTTGTTGACGCATATTCCGTCGGACACCATTGTCATTACTGAAAGTGGTATCGGAAAACGAACCGATGTTGATCGAATGTTGTCGCATGAGGTCTACGGTTTTTTAGTAGGAGAGGCGTTTATGCGTGAAGCTGAGCCAGGTCTGGCGTTGGAGTCTCTTTTTACCTGACTGTTAATTAGGCCATTACAATCAGGTTAGCGGGCTCCGAGCACCACCATCGTTTTTCCTTTAACGGTAACAAGCCCCTGTTCTTCCAATGTTTTCAGAACACGGCCTACCATTTCCCTGGAGCAGCCGACGATTCGACCGATTTCCTGACGGGTAATTTTGATCTGCATACCGTCAGGGTGTGTCATAGCATCCGGTTCAGTGCTCAGCTCCAATAATGCGCGAGCGACCCGCCCGGTCACGTCAAGGAACGCAAGGTCGCCGACCTTCTGTGTGGTTTTTCCGAGTCTCTCAGCCAGTTGGGTAATAAGCTGATGCAGTATGCTGGTATCTCTTTGGGAGAGTTCGATAAATTTTTGGTATCCCAGTTCTGCGACTTCACACTCTGTTTTAGCTTTGACCCACGCGGTTCTTGGGCCCTTGCCAAGCATTGCGATCTCACCAAAGAACTCACCTTCGTTGAGATAAGACACAATAATTTCCCGGCCATTATCATCTTCTATGATGACCGAGACGGAACCTTTTGTGATGTAGAAGATAGAATCGCTGACATCGCCGGCAAAGATAATGGTGCTACCTCGAGAATGGCGTCGCTTGTGTGCAGACGAGAGGAACTCGTCCATATTATTGAGGGCAGGATTTCTGGGTGTAGGGCTTGCCATAAAAGGTGGTCGAAAGCGAAACCTTGAGACAGGTTACGACTCGAGTGCTAGTAATACAACCTCATTCTCAAAACAGCAACGCCATTTGATTTTCACGAAAAATGCTATGATATGTTTTGCCCGTTATTGGGGTGTAATAAGAAAAAGTTAGGATGGAAAGATGAAAGCAACAGTTAGATGGCTTGATGATGTGATGTTCCTTGCGGAGTCAGGGAGTGGGCATACGGTAACCATTGATGGACCAGAGTCAGAGGGAGGCAGGAATATCGGCGTCAGGCCCATGGAAATGATGTTGATGGGCCTGGGCGGCTGCGCCAGTTTTGATGTGATGAAAATTCTTCGAAAATCTCGTCAGCCCGTTGAAGATTGTATTGCGAATATTGAAGCCAAGCGTGCAGATGAAGTACCTAGCGTGTTCACGGATATTCATATCCATTTCGTTGTAAAGGGTGCGGGAGTGAAAGAAGCTCAGGTTAAGAGGGCTATTGAGCTGTCCGCCGAAAAATATTGCTCGGCCTCAATTATGCTTGGGAAAGGTGGTGTGAACATAACGCATGATTACGAGCTGGTCGATTAATGAAACGTCCAGGGTTGACTGATGGCATGCGTCACGCAGCATTATTTGTTGAGCGGTTTTCTGAATGTGAACACTTCTACACCAAGCTGTTAGGAATGGAGATAGAATGGCGTCCGGATGAGGACAACGTATACCTGACAAGTGGCCGCGATAATCTCGCGCTGCATCGTGTAGACGGACCGCGGGATCAGGGCCAACTGGACCACATTGGCTTTTTTATTAATGACATTTTGAAAATAGATGCCTGGTATGAGTTTCTATCGGAAAATGGAATTGAAATGCTCACGGACCCTCGAACGCACCGAGATGGGGCGCGCAGTTTCTACTGCCTCGATCCTTCGGGTGTGAAAGTCCAGATCATTTATCACAAGCCCATCGCAGAAAATGATCGTCAGATCCAGTAGGTTGTTCGGGTCATCAGTTTGCTGACCGCTGTCATTATGCTTTTAAAGGGTTTTG
Source organism: Gammaproteobacteria bacterium (assembly GCA_018645845.1). GTDB lineage: Bacteria > Pseudomonadota > Gammaproteobacteria > Pseudomonadales > Azotimanducaceae > UBA9659. Next base: position 2,861 of record JABGVY010000446.1, read on the forward strand.
GAAAGTCCATCCCGCCCCGATTTAGAGCATCTGTCCGGTGTTGATCTTCGTCAAGTTTCATCTGTTCAAGAATGGCCTGTGAACGCTTGTCCTCGGAAGGAAGTCCCTGGAGATGTTCTTCCAGGTGTTTAACGACTTGCTCTTCAGTTGCTGCGACAAAACCCAAGTTAAAGCGATTACCTAAGAGGCCGGAAACGGCGCCACTGACGAAACTCATGGTGTAAAAAAGAGGATTCAGGTAGCTTTTGTGGGAATTCAGCTCAGCCAGTCTTGCCTCACACCAGAGCAGGTGATCGGTCTCTTCCCTTGCAGCCTGCTGCATTGTTTCCTGGATGCACGGGTCTTCGCTCGTGAGACCCTGGCCAACGTAAAGCGCCTGGGCGCAGATTTCACCACAGTGGTTTACCCGCATGAGTCGGGCAGATATTATTCGATCAGCTTCGCATAGCTGTTGTTGCTCAACTGGATTGCCGGGACTTGGCCTGGCCGGATGTCCCACGCCGTTCAACACCCGGAGTGCGCCGTCGAATTGTTGTATTAGTGAATTAATGGAAGGCGTTCTCATAAAGTTTTCTACCGTTTGAGGACGTATGCAGAGTAGCCTTCTTCATTCAATTGATAGGCGCCGAGTTCAGATCTCTTTCCGCCATCACAAACCGTAACGTAGACAGCATCACTTTTAAGCTTGTTTAAATTTCTACGAAGGAGCAGCAAAGGTAAATTCACGCTGCCAGGAATTTTGTCCTCTTTTGCTTCCCTGGAGGATCGAACATCAATGATATAAGTCGTGGGGTCACCTTGCTTAATCATCTCCTGAACTTCTTCCATGCCAACGGTTTCGATCACAGGGCTCAATAGCAATGACTGAAAATCGGGATCCGATAGTCGCATCAGGGTGCCATTGCTGGTCATGGTCACAGTTGCGTTTCTGGGAGAGTCACTAACCAGTGCATCCTGGCCAAAATTGTCTCCGGCCTTCAATTCCTTGATAACCAGAGTTTTGCCTGCAGCAGTTCGTTCTAATCTTACTCTGCCTTTCTGGATCACGTAGAAGTAATCACCCTTCTCGCCCTGCGTGATAACAATGTCGCCCTTTGAATACTGCGTCTCTTCAAACTTACTGAACAATACCTGGATGTTACTCGGCGGTATGAACTCGAACAGCGGAGAACTCAGCAAGGTCGACATCCAGTCAACGGAAGGCACTTCCTCGTCGGCAGCCGAGGTACTGGGTACACGGCCCATATAAACGGCCATGTTACTTCTCTCGCAAACCAGCACGGTCGAATCTTCCGTGGTAATGGCGGTGAGTCTGTGAGGACTGTTGTTGTCAATGGGATTCCGCGTGACTTCTTCGCCTGCCTTGCGGCTCTTCGCCTCGAACTTTTCATCAACAAGGTCAACGGTTCCGATGAGCAGCCAGTACACTTTTGTATTCTGTTCTGCTCGCTTAAAGATCATTTTCCCTTTCGGCACGACTTCAACTGTCGCGTGCTCAAGCACGGCTGATAACTCGCCTTCACTCATATGTTTGAAGGGGATCAGGTTCTTAACCAATTCTGTGTGTTCGGCTTCCAACTAGGGTGAACCTCTTAAGCTTTTCTGTTTTTGACGGTCGAATGATGTTGTTAGAGGCAGGTAGTATAAAGAAGGAGGGTCAATTCGCATAGGAGTCACTTACGAGCCGGAACTTTTGGGATAATCTTTGCTGTACCATTCGGTCTGGAAGTAATTCAGATCATTTTTCTTAAGCTTTCTTAATATCTGTTGGTGCCCCTGGTGGTCCAGGGGCCCAAGAACAACGGCGTAGAGCGTGCCTGTGACGACCAGACGCTTTTCGATATGAGGGGATAATCCTAGGCTACTGAGTCTAGTTTGCATGGATTCAGCGCCCTGTAATTTGGAAAATATGCCAAGTTGTAGCTTTGCTCCAGGCGCCGGAAATTCTGTGTCGGGGAAGTTTCGGGCAATTGGTGTGGCAGGGCTTGAATCTTGACGCCTGAAATTTTCAGGTACCGAAGTGTTTGGTTGGTCGTGTCCGACAGAGGCTACGATAATCAGAAAAAGAGCGGCGACGGCTACTGCACTGCTGATTTTGTACCACGGTTGGTTGGTGCTGATGAGTGAAGTGCTGTTTTTGGCGCTATTTGCTGTAAGACTATTGGGCCGGGGAGTGTGGGGCCGGGAATCAGGTTTGGCGTCAATGGACAGGTCCAGTTGTCGGCCGACTTCACGTTTTTGCGTCTGCATATTGCTTGATGTTCCGGTGTGCGGTCTCAATAGAGCACAGTTTGTCCAGGTGAATGCTGCAACCACAGAAGAGGCTTTAGTTCCCGCGCCTAATTCCTAGTCCTTTCTATTATGATACCTACTGCATCAGCAATGTCGACCGCACCGGGTTTGGTAATTTTGATCTTCATTTGCATGATGGGGAATTCGTCGAACAATATCTTTGACAGCTGTTCAGCCACCGATTCAATTAGGTAGTAGCTTGTATGTTCTACAAAGGTCTGGGTACGGCGGGAGATTGCATCGTAGTCGAGCGCATCCTCGAATGAGTCTGACA
>JABGVY010000448.1 GCA_018645845.1 Gammaproteobacteria bacterium
GATGCCATTTATCCGATTCCCAAGAATGCCGAAATGGCCAGGCAGTTTGGCCTGGATTGGATGGTCGCCACCGATCATGGCGGACCAAATCACAGCAAGATCAATCTCGAGCAAGCTTACCCAGAGCTGGTCGCATCACGAGAGGCCGTGCCTGAAGTTATTCAGTTTCAAGGCCTGGAGCTCAATACGCCAGGAGCAGACCACTCTTCTATCATTTTACCCCACACCCATGACGAAGCTGAGCATCTGTTTACGTTCGAATCACGTTTCGACAAGCTGGAATCGTGGCCGACAGATCCTGCCCGCGACACCGAAGTTTTCATGCTGGAGGCGCTTGAGTTTGCGGCAACTTTGCCGGAAAAGCCGGTGGTCATTGCTCACCATCCCTCTCGGTCCGCAACAGCGCTCGGAGAATACGGCCTGACCTCGCCGGCTGAGCTTCGAGCCTGGAACGACGCGGCGCCCGACATAGCCGTCGGCATGGAAGGCGCACCAGGCCACCAGGCTGCTCAACTTCTTGAAGAGGCAGCGAAGTTGGGTTATCCCGAGTGGGTATTCTCGCGTGGCGCGTATGGGCGGGGTTATCCGACCCTGGGCGGTTTCGATCAGATGACTGCCAGAGTGGGCGGTTTCTGGGACTCCATGTTAGCCGAGGGGCGTCGTTGGTGGATCACCGCCAATTCCGATTCGCACCGTCATTACACGCAGGGCGGCATCGATTTCTGGCCTGGCGAATATTCCAAAACCTATGTTCATGCCATCAAGGAACATGCCGATATTCTTGACGGCATTCGTCACGGGAGGGTCTTCGTCACAACGGGTGACCTGGTGAGCGAACTTTATGTGACGGTATCGCAGGCATCGGCACAAGCGGGCATGGGCGGTATATTGACTGCGGTGACAGACGAGTTGGTTGAGGTCGTTATCCGATTCAAAGACCCAGATAGCGCGAATGCAGCAGGACGTAACCCCCGGGTGGCGAGAGTTGATTTGATTGTCGGTGAAGTCACCGGACCTGGACAAGATCCGCATCGGGATGAGCATGAGTCCGTGCGCGTGGCTGCGCGTTTCACCGCCGAAGACTGGCGAGATGAAGAGGGCTATACCGTCATACGGCACAGTCTCAAGCTGGATGAGCCTTCATACCTGAGAGTCCGGGGTACTAACCTAGTCGCGCAGCTTGAGCCGGAACCGGACGAACCCGGCGAAGACCCCTGGTCGGACCTCTGGTTTTATTCCAACCCCGTGTTTGTCCGCAGGTAGCCGCGTCGTATTTTTGATCAATAGGATTGATTCTTCTTAGCGTTGCGGGCACCGTTATGCTTCTTTATTTCAAGCTGATCGCTATTCCCAGAGCCACCCTGCCCTAAAGGACAAGGGCCTGGATCCGGGTAAACTTGCCAACCTTTTTCAACGCTATTGCAACTAGATTGAAACCGGGTTGGAACCGGGTTGGAACTAGTTTGGAACTAGGTTGGAACTAGGTTGAAACTAGGCAGCGATGATATTCTCGGGCGCTGAATAGGCCATACCATGCGCCTCACTGACCTGCAGGTTGGTGACCTTTCCCTGGTATATATTCAAGCCACGCAGTAGGTGCGGATCTACCTGCATTGCTGCTTCTGCACCCTTATCGGCCAGTTGCAAAACAAATGGTAAGGTTGCGTTGTTTAGTGCAGCGGCTGAAGTTCTTGCAACAGCGCCAGGCATGTTCGCAACACAATAATGGACAACCCCATCAACAATATAAGTTGGATCAGCATGAGTCGTTGGTTTCGACGTTTCAAAACACCCACCCTGGTCAATCGCAACATCGACCAGAACTGAGCCCTTTTTCATCTGCGAAACCATTTCACGGGTGACCAGTTTTGGCGCCGAAGCGCCCGGCACAAGGACTGCGCCGATAACAAGATCTGCCGCCAGGGTCTCTTCGATAATCGCATCCTGTGTCGCATACAAGGTCTGTACCTGATGACCAAAGCGAGCATCCAGATGACGCAGAACATCCAGAGATTTATCAATAATTGTAACACTGGCACCCAGGCCAACAGCCATCTGAGCAGCATTTTGACCGACAACACCACCACCCAGGATGACAACTCGTCCCTGGTGTGTGCCGGGAACACCACCCAGGAGAATTCCACTACCACCATGGGATTTTTCAAGACACAAGGCCCCTGCCTGGACGGACATTCGGCCGGCAACTTCAGACATTGGCGCCAGTAAAGGTAATCGGCCCATGGCATCTGTAACCGTTTCGTAGGCGATACAGGTTGCACCACTATCCAGCAACCCCTGGGTTTGTGATAAGTCCGGCGCCAGATGTAGATAAGTAAACAATGTTTGCGATTCTCGTAATTGCTGACGCTCAACTTCCTGAGGCTCTTTCACTTTAATGACAAGATCGGCTCGGAGAAATATCTCCTGCGGTGTGTCGACTATTTCTGCGCCAATAGCGGCATAACTTGCGTTATCGAAGCCAATCGCGCGGCCTGCATCAGACTCAACCAAAACCTCGTGGCCATGATGAATGAGTTCACGAACACCCGCCGGCAGCAAACCAACGCGGTACTCATGATTCTTAATTTCCTTAGGAACACCAACCAACATCGAGATACCTCATTTGATTATTGACTTTTCCCTAGTATATTTTCGAAAATACAGCATTTCTCACTTTATTTAGGCCAAAAACTAGGTGATAACCTATAATCTGACCCAGTAAAAGGTGTATTTATGAAGGAATTTGAAGATATACAGAATAAAACCCTAGACCGTATAGACGTGAAAATTCTGCAACTGCTGCAGTCCAATGGCAGAATCACCAACACCGAGCTGGCGGGTAAGGTAGGCCTGAGCGCAACACCTTGCTCAGAGCGGGTCAAGACTTTGGAACGGCTGGGCTACATTGAATCCTATGGCGCAAAACTCAACCCCAGACTGCTGCAGCTCGAGCTGCTTGTCTTTGTAGAAATCAGTCTCATTAGAACATCGCCTGCTGTGTTCGAAGAGTTCAGTCAGGCTATCGTCGCACTTCCACAGATACTCGAATGTCATCTGGTCTCCGGAAATTTTGACTACCTGATCAAAGCACGCGTTGCCAACATGGCTGCTTATCGGCAACTACTGGGCGAAACCCTGCTAACATTACCCGGCGTCAGTGACTCACGCACCTATGTGGTGATGGAAGAAGTCAAAGAGGCACAGACAATCCCAGTCACCCTTTAAAGAACCAACCTACAGCTTCTCGTATGCCTTACCTTAAACATCAATTCGGCAAAACGTTCTACCAATTGAGGGGGTCAAAACACTCCGATGGTTTGCCCATTATTTGTCTGCATGGAGGGCCCGGTGGGCACTCCCGTTTCATGAGCGACCTCTTCAAACTTGCAGATAATCGTCAGGTCGTCATCTATGACCAGGTCGGCGGAGGTCGCAGCAGCGCCACAGAAAAAAAATTCTGGAAAGTGCAGACCTTTGTGCGTGAACTTGAACTACTGGTTGAACATCTTGGGTTTAAACAATTCCACCTGTTCGGTGGCTCCTGGGGAACAACCCTTGCACTTGAGTATTATTTGAAAGGACGAAACCGAGGTAAAGTAGAATCGTTGATTTTTCAGTCCCCCATGTTTTCGGCCGCAGACTGGCAACGCGACGCCAATCAACTTATCGCGAAACTCCCGGCGAAGGAAAGAAGAATTATCCGCGTTTGCCACGAAATAGGAGCTACTGATTCAAAGGTTTATCTGGAAGCCATGAAACTTTATTACGCCAGGCATGTCTGCAGAAACAAGGCAAAGTCGAAACGTCGCTCGCTGATCAAAAATTTACATGGCAACCGGGTCTACGAATACATGTGGGGTGCATCTGAATTTAGTGCCACCGGCATCCTCAAAAACTACGACAAAGTAAGTCAATTGGAAAAAATTGGCTGCCCTACCCTGTTCATCTGCGGAGAACACGACGAGGCTCGCCCGAAGACAGCAAAACAGTACGCAAAGACAATACCAGACGCTGACTTTGTGGAAATTAAAAATGCTTCACATGCCATACTGGCTGAAAAGCCAAGCAAGCTTATTAAAACAATCCGGCATTTTGTAACCCGAATTGATATCAACAAATGAGCAATCAGCACCCAAAAAGAGCGATGATTGTAATGACACAACTGCGAATAAAATAGACAAGATGTCCTCTAACCAAATTAATCCCAGAAAATTATTGAACAGTAAATGGACAGCGGTTACACCGACCCAAAAGGAGAAGCATTTCATCGTGACCCAAATCGAGTTTGACGAAGAAGGCGATGTAACTTCTTGCCTGATCGAAGCGATAATGTCTAAGCGAATATTCCACATCGAATGGCAGGAGCTGAAAAACCAGGATCAATGGGTTCAGGGTTGGAAGTAAATACGTAGATGACAATACAGACCTGCCTCAATTGTGGAATGCGCATCGATCGTGACGAGCGCCGATGCCCAAAGTGTGACAATCAGCTTGATGAGCAGACTGACGGTTCTACCATCACGGTGGATATTGCACATAACGGCGAACGAGTACACGAAGCACTCAGAAAGATGAACCGCCAGGTTGAAGCTGCAAACCGCGGCGTAGCACAATACATCAGATTTATTGTCGGCTCAGGCGTTATCAAGGAAGAAGTCATGATGTCTCTTGGGGACCTTGAACGCCGCGGGATTATCGTTCATCAGGAAATTGAACCCGGCAACGGTGGCGCCATTCTGGTAAAACTAAAGCGCTGAGTACCTGGCCACTCGAATACTTGAACCTGATGGATTGAACCGGGCCGCCTAAACCAGCGTGGAATTAGCCTCGCTTGTTCTATATTATGATTACGCAGTTCGTTTAGTCATTCATGCACCGTCAGAAAATGAGCGCATCCTTGACCTCTCGCGTTAGCTTGATTCGGCTATTGCTTTAAAACAAAGAAGGGCTTTAAAACAAAGGAAATTCAACAATGAGTTCTGTCCTGCAGCAAGATCCTTACGCTATCCCACTGGATGACATCGACGTTGCCAATCC
>JABGVY010000286.1 GCA_018645845.1 Gammaproteobacteria bacterium
CAGGCCATGGCCGAGTTGTTTTCCTGCCAAATGCTGGTTTTTTTGCGACCGGCTTCACGTAACTCTTCGCTGAGATTTTCATTGAGGAATGATCTGACTTCTCCTCGAAATGCTTCGTCGGCGGTTGAAAACTGAGAATCCAAACTTTCCCCCTGGTTAGTTCCCGTCTAAAAACCCTGATTCTGAGTGCAAACGGAGTGAGTTATCTAAGTGACAGTTCAAAAACTGTTAGTTTAGCGGCAAATAGCCACCGCGGTCTGCTGTTCCTGGACGCGAACTCGTTAGTAGTCGGTCTTTATTGTTTGGTTGAAAGGCAGGCTGAATTGAAAGGCAAGGTTCTGGTCGTACTGCCCGTCGACGGTATCCAGGCCATAATGGATGTCATCCTGATTATCATAAACAAAGGTGCCGAACATGCGATCCCAGCAGGACAGAATGTTGCCATAGTTGCTGTTGGTCCATGGACGTTCGAAATGATGGTGAAATTTGTGCATGTGCGGTGTAACGATGATCCAGCTGAGCGCCCGGTCCAGCACTGTTGGCAGGCGAATATTGGCATGGGTGAAGTAGGCGAAAAATGGCGTAATAATCCTGTAAAGAACATAGAAAGCGGCCGGAATCCCGACGCATACGATCACGCCAAATATCAGTAGCTCTCTGACTAGAATATCGCCTGGATGATGCCGGGTTCCAGTGCTGGCATCGACCGTAGTGTCGCTGTGGTGCACCAGGTGGAGTTTCCACAGCCACTTATATTGATGCAGGCAGACATGGACGAGATACTGGCCAAAGAAGTCGAGCAGGACCAAAGAGATAACGAGCTGCATCCATAATGGAATACTGAGGAGATAAAAGAGCCCAAACTCGAGGCGAGTAATATCGACGATTCCGTATGCCATGAATGCAAGGCCAAGAGATATGATGCCTGAGGTCACTATAAACACCATGTTGGTAGCGACGTGCTTAAACCTTCGATATTTGAATTCGACATTGGGGATAAGCGATTCAAGCGCGAGTGTGGCGAGCAGGCTGCCAAACAGCAATCCAAGCCTGGTAGAGTCAGGTAGCTGATTGAGCTCATTAATGAATTGTTCCATGACATCTATCTTAGTAGAGATAACATCAGCCGTCTTGTGGGACAATGGAGAGATTGATGGGGAACTAGCGCCTTGGTTTATTCAATCATTGCTCTCGGTGCCCATGTGGTATTCATCATTTATCAGAGCAGGACCATATGACGATTCAGATAGACCCGGAAACGGGATTGAAAACATTTAGCACTCGCGCTGCCATAGCGACTGACAAGATTGCCGGCAGTGGTTACGCCATCGTGGATCAGGCGCTTAAGGATTTACCGGATCCTCCGGCTGGCGCTGTTTTCAACGCGGAAGAACAGGCCAAGTATCGGGATTTCAAAGAGGCAAGGCGCGGCGTTGCGGACTATATGCCCATGGAGGGGGATTTCAGCAGATATCTGGAGGACGTATATTCCGCTGATCCAGTTGAGCGGGAATCACTTGATGATGAGTGTGAAATTCTGGTTGTGGGTGCCGGGTTTGCAGGGTTGCTGTTGTGGCATAAATTGCGACAAGCGGGTTTTAGTGATGTTCGCTTCTGTGAAAAAGGTGGTGATGTTGGAGGTACCTGGTACTGGAATCGATACCCGGGCATCGCCTGCGACGTCGAGGCCTACAGCTACCTGCCTTTGCTCGAAGAGATGGGTTACGTACCTTCCATGAAGTTCGCCTCGGGATTCGAAATCCTGGAGTACTGCCAGAACATGGCAGAGAAATTTGGCTTTTATGATCACTGTCTTTTCCATACGACGGTTGAGAAAACGGTCTGGAACGAATCGTCCGGTCGTTGGTCTGTTCACACAGACCGGGGCGACTCGATGAAAGCTCGATATGTCATCCTGGCCAACGGGATTTTGACAACACCAAAGCTCGCGCGAATAAAGGGTATGGAGAAATACCAGGGAGATTCCTTCCACACCTCACGCTGGAACTATCATGTGGACTTAAAAGGTAAGCGCGTGGGAATTATCGGCACGGGTGCAACTGCAGTGCAGGCAGTGCCGGAGCTGGCCAAAATAGCGGCCGAGCTTCATGTGTTCCAGAGGACACCGTCGTCCGTCGATGTAAGAGACCAACGCGAAACAACGCAGGAAGAAAGGCAGACCTGGGCGAACGAACCAGGGTGGGCAAAGGCCCGGCGAGCGAGATTCGCCAAGATATCTGGAGGTCGAACTGCTATCAAGGCGAATGATGACTACCTTGCCGGTAAGGTCCCTGATTTCAAGGAGCGTAAGGAACATTCAGGAAAGTTGTCCCCAGAGGAAATGATCCAGAAGAATCTTGAATCTAACTTCCGGATTATGGAGCAGATCAGGGCCAGGGTGGATGCAATAGTGGAAGACCCAAGTACGGCGGCCTCTCTTAAACCTTATTACCCTTATGGCTGCAAGCGGCCGACGTTTCATGATGAGTATCTGCCGGCATTCAATAGACCTAATGTCACGCTTGTAGATACTGCGCCCCTGGGCGTTCGTGAGATCACTGAACGTGGCGTTGTGCACGATGGGGTCGAGTACCCGCTGGATGTTTTGATTTACGCGACCGGGTTTCAGTGGATGGCGACCTCAACGTTCAACATGATCGAGGGTCGTGATGGTCAGACGCTGAATGGCAAGTGGCAATCCGAGGGGACTAAAACTTTCCTTGGTATTCAGAGTCATGGGTTCCCGAACCTGTTTATTGTTTCCGGCCCGCAGGGTGGTGGGGGAAGTTTCAATTTCACCAACGCTATCGAAGAGCATAGTGATTACATCGTTTGGATGTTGTCGACCATGCGAGAGCGGGGAGTGAAGCTTGTTGATGTTCGCAAAGAGCCAGAGGATCGGTATGCTGCACATTGTCGAAATGCTGATATCAATTCTGCGCCGCTGCGCGACTGTATCTCGTATTACAACGGTGAAGGCGAGGCGGAGCCGGGGAGTCTGGCTTATTACGGTGGCGGTACCTGGCACAAGATTCGCGTCGAAGCGCAGGCATCGCTGGAGCCCTACCTGTTCGAGTCAGGCGAATAGGTTCGTCGCCATACCTCCAGGGAAAGCACAACCTATATAATAAATAACAGGGGTACGATCGGCCGCCGACTGGCGCTGGATGGGGTGTACTTCCTTAGGCAGGCGGACCAACCGAAGCAGCCATAATTCTGCTCAGGTGGCTGTACGGCAAACCTGTTTCTTCCCTCCAATGATTAAAGGCCTCCTGTGTTGCTCGCAATGCGCGTTGGCTGGTTGGTTCTTTATCAACTATCCCTTCGGCGACCAGAACAGTGACGACATCCTTGCTGAACATGAAGGTGTCCTTGCCAACGAACCGAAGGAAGTATTGTCCCGTGTGTCCCCCGAGTCTGCTGCCGTGTTTCTTCAGGTAAAGTAGCAGGCCGACGATGTCATCTTCGGGCCAGTCTGCCAGAAACCGACCAAAGCTTTTGTGCTCGGGAATAGTTTCCAGGATAAATTTTGCGTTTTCCCGGGTCGACAAGATTTTTGTCATGTTCCTGATGATAGACTTGTCCTGGGCCAGAGATTCCAGTCGCTCATCACTGAAACTGGCGATTGCTTTGGGGTTAAACCCTGCGAAGGCGATTTCAAAGTTGGACCATTTCTTCTCGACAATTTTCCAAACGAACCCTGATCGAAATACACATTTGGCCATTTCCGACAAATAGGAATCATCTGTGGCTCTTATAAGAGCCTGACGGGTTTTCACCCGGGGTAGGGAAGCAGCAAGTGCCTGTTCACCTTTCCTGCCAATCGCGCGCGAGTAAATCTGTTTGAAAGTCATTGTTTTAGGTGGTCATGTTTTTGAGCGCATCGTTCGCTATCTGAACACGTTTGTCCTGTGGTTCAAGTATTGTGACTCGACGATGATACGCTTGTTCTGATGGACTTTGCTATACGACCTTTACAAAACCCACTCGGGGTAAAACTACTTTATATCCTGACAAGGTTGAAGGGGTCGACCGTTGCGTCGCTAGCAACAGCGCTAATGAAGAGACAATGAGATCGTTGAAGAGTGTATCCAGCCTTCTGACTTTTCATGGGGGAAGGGCTGAAAGCGCGCGGCTTCAACAGTTTCCCCTTTGTTCAAGGGGGAACTGTCTAGCTGCGGTGTTAATTTCTGGAAGAAGGAATTCAGGGCGCGGTCTTATTTAGATGAAGATACCCAAGTAAGCGCGCCACCCTTTTCCCAAGGGCAAGCTTGTTGTAGCTCTTGTTGTAGCTGTTCCTGTCGCTACGGTGCTAAGCGGTTACCTGTCTGTTTGTTCTAACCCTGGAAGATGCATTTCGATTGCGTCTGGAACGATTTTGATTATTCCCGTTTGAACCATTGCCACTAGAACCATTGCCACTAGAACCATTGCCTCTGGAACTATTGCCTCTGGAACTATTGCCTCTGGAACTGTTGCCTCTGGAACTATTGCCTCTAGAGCTATTGTTCTTTGAAAAGCCAGAATTGTTTCCTGATCGTTCGTGACGGGTACTGGACAGCGGCAACACATGATCAGGTTCGAAACCTTCTATCTCGACGCGCTCGAGGGGCTTTTTGATGACTCGTTCAATATCCCTAAGCTGTTTCGACTCGTCTGCGCAGACAAGAGAGATGGCATTGCCTGTCGTTC
>JABGVY010000132.1 GCA_018645845.1 Gammaproteobacteria bacterium
GCATAGATTGGCCGACCAGAGAATTCCTCAGAGGTCGAAAAAACTTTAACGGTGCCGCTTGCAAATCGAACGTGGGGGTAATTTAGCGTTTTGGCCAGTTCAGGCAAATCCCGGTTATTAAACTCACGCATGAAGTCATCGAGAACGGATTGCGCAGCGTTTATAGATTGCTGATGCTCCTTTGCAGTCGCGACAGGCAGTGACAATAAGATTAGGATAAAAAGTACTAATTTAGACATTGATGCTCCCTGAGAGGCTCGTATAACCCAAAGCCTAGCAGAGATACAGGAAGATCCCATAAAGGATAGGATATTTAGCAGGGCCATTCATCAGGGGTGTTCAGACAACGGCCCGAATGCTGTATCAATGCAGCTTGTCCTCCGGTCTTCCTGGTTGATGTGTCTTATTCTTGATTGCTGCTTGCTTAAGGTCAGTTGCCGGTGTGCTTTTGATCAGGATAAGTAGTCTCCCAATTCTGTAACCAGGGTGGCTCTGCCCATAAGGTCATTTCGTCGTTAACGGGATAGATCACAGGATATAGCCCCTGGGTATCCTGTTTGCCGTTCTTAATTTTCATCAAGCTGATCTGCAGATCCCTGAGGTCGCTGGCGCCCAGAACCGGTGCGCCTGGAGGATAAAGTCGGTGCGCACCGTAGATCTTTGTCTCTGAATTGACGACATCACTAAGATGTTTCGCGCCCTGGTCGTAGTCACCCAGGCTGCTGTTGGGCAAAACAGCTAACAATGGTCCCTGGTACATGAAGTCGCCGGCGAACAACAGGTTCGCCTCGGCGTCAAAGAGCGAGATAGAGTCAGTGGTGTGGCCTGGCGTATAAATCACCTTCAGGACTCTGCCGCCCAGGTCCACATTCGTGCCGGGTGTCAGCCACTCGGCAATCGAAAAGGTTGGCAGGTCAAAGCCTTCGGGTTCTCCAAGATGTTCCTGCCAGGTGAGGGTCAGTTGGTCGTTGTTGGCACGGGACCGGATGTGCGGTAAATCCACCACGGCGATGCGTTCGAACGGTAAGCCGTCACCAACGTGATCGTAGTGGAAATGCGAGGGCACGAAAGTAATCGGCAACGGGGTTAATTCCTCAGCCACGGGGCGTATCTTGCGCGAGCCCGCGCCCGCATCAAACAGGATGGCTCGGTCTTCGCCCAGAATCAGGTAGCTAATATTTTGTTGGTAATACCGGGGTTCACCAATCGCGATAGTGCGGCTGTCGAGTTGTTCGATGGTGTAGTAATCATCATGCCACACTACTTGATCGCCTTCTTCTTCAGCGGGAAGTAAATCTGGTAGGCCACCAAACGAGAATGCCAGTGATATGCCCATTAGTGCCACCTGATGCCGGAACAGGAAAAGGCCGGTAGCCGCTAAAATTATCGCGATAAAGGCGAACGCAAGTTTTTTCGCCATGTGATCCTCCTTTATGATGCGTTGCTAAAGTTTATCTTACCGCGGTAACTGGGACCCCGCGGCGGCAACGTAACCCCGATTCCACGTTGGGCTTATCGTCATGTCATTGATACAAACATGTTCGGGCAAGGACGCCAGGAAGCGAATGACCTCACCACAATCTTCCGCCTGAACCATCTTGTCTCGGTCTTCCTGCGTCACGGGAATTGGGCGGTTATCGAGTATTGGAGTGGCAACTTCCCCCGGACAAATCGCGGTGGCGCGGACGCCATACGTGCAAGCCTCCATATTAATGCTCTCGTTCATCGCGTTCATGGCATGCTTGGCTGCCGTATAGGCGGGCCCTGTGACAACGCTGACATGCTTACCTGCCCAGGAAGAGATGTTGATAATAAGTCCATCACCCTGCGTTTTCATGATTGGCAACACGGCCTTGCAGCAGTAGAAAGCACCATCCAGATCAATACGAATCACTGAATCCCAGTCCTCAAGCGAGACGTTATGCCAGTTACGCTCTTTAACGTTGATACCGGCACTGGCCACCATGACGTCGATATGACCAAACCTTGCCAGAATGCGATCAACGACGGTTTGTACGCCTTCCTTGCTGGACACGTCCAGCACTTCAATCGTCGCCAGGCCCTGGCACTGAGCCGCCACCGCTTCCAGTTTGTCCAGGCGCCGCCCGGAAATGACAACGTTCATGCCTGCCTGGGCCAGCGCGATGGCGCCGGCTGCTCCTATTCCTGTGCCTGCGCCGGTGATCCAGGCTACTTTATGGGTCAAATCTCTCATTGGAATCCTCTTCTATTGTCATTAATCGTCGAGACTTTTATACAGCGTACCTTTTACCCTTCCATATTTCACGGCTGTGCAGGGCCAGTTTACCGGGGCGATTCTTGAGCCGGTAAATCAATCTTGGACGACATAGAAATTTCAGCAAAAAAAACCCGGCTAATGCCGGGTTTTTTTATATCTGCCTGAGTTTAGAACTCCATTGCGAATTCAAGACCCCAGCTTTTTGGAGGCTCGATAAAAGAGCGCTGGAACAAGGTAGCGATAGGCATATCGAACTCACCACCCTCATCCGTCAGGTTGCGGCCGTAAGCCGAGACTCGATAGCGATCCCACACGTAGGTGACTGAGGCGTTGACGAAATCCCTTGCGTCCAGTTCACTGCCTGGTGAATTACTCAATGAAGTCGCCTGTGTATCAGTCTTGTTGTAGCGAGCGTGAATATCCAGTTCACCCGGACCGATGGGAATGGTGTAAGTACCACCGAAGCCAAAGGTATATTCTGGTGCGTATTTCACATCCTTGCCAGTTTCGTCATTGGGTGCGAGCCATAGCTGCTGGCCGCTGGTATTGATCCCGGCAGCTTCTACCACGCCACAATCGGAAGTCGGATTAACGTCTGGTTGGGCACCATCGAGATCAACACAGAACTCATCGTACTCTGCATCCAGTAAGCCCAGGGACATAAACAGATTAAAGTTTTCGTTAACTACCCAGCGGGCTTCAATTTCAAGCCCCATGTACTCAACGTTACCCACATTGTCGATAACTGTGACGACAGTGTCGGTCGATGAGTCCAGTTTAACCGTGGACTCCTGCTTACCCTCGAAATCATTGTAGAAGGCTGCGATGTTCAATTGCACGGTATTATCGAACCACTGAGACTTCATACCGAATTCCCACGATTCCGCGTACTCGGGCTCATAGGTGTTGGCGAAGTCCTGCGCATTCTGGTTCCGACCGAAGTAACCACCGGAGTGGAAGCCTTCCGAGTAGGAGCCATAGAACATCACGTCTTCATTCATTTTGTAGTCCACGCCGACCTTCGGTGAAGTCTCGCTCCAGTCTTGCTTGCCTCTGAAGACGTCAAGTTCGCCAGCGGCGTTGATTGCCCACTGTTCAACAGGAATACGAGCGAACTCAAGCGGTACCAGGTATGACTGGGCGGCGAAAAATTCTTTCTCTTCCCGCGTATGTCTAATGCCTAGAGTGACGGTCCACTGGTCGTTGATGTGATAGTTACCCTGGAAGAAGATAGCCTCGGAATTAACTTCCTGATTCTGGTGCAGGTTCTGGGTGAAGTTCTCCCCGAGCCCCGCTGATCCAAAGCCAACACCCTGGTAGCACCGCAAGGCGCCGACAAGTTCCAATAGACATAGATCAGTTAAGCCTAGGCCTGGCGCAACAGGTGCGTTGGTTGAGAGTCCTGGCACGACGCTATCCCAGAAAGATCCAAAGGTAACCCAGTTTTGTTCGTACTCGTTTTCCCAGAGGTAGATGCCAGCGACAAAGTCGAATTTCTCGTAAGTACCCTCAAGACGTAGCTCAGTACTTAATTGCTCGTGAGTATTATCATTGTCGATCCAGATATACGGTAGCGAGGATCCATCCAGCTCTGAAATATAATCTTCAGTTTCGTCGCGCCATCCTGTCGTGGATACCAGCTCCAGGTTTTCGTTGATATCGAAACGCATGGTCAGCGTGACCGCATCGGTGTCGTACTGGGCCTCGTTATCCTGGTCGGTTGAGTAATCGTACTCACCTGTTCCGTCTACTCGACATGATCCATAAACGTCGCAGAGTAAAAACCCTGGGTCGTTGGCATTTTTAGCTTCGCCGATATCACTGCCGTCGTCGTATGTCTCAACGGTTAACAGGGCTTCGAAGCGATTAGTTTCATACAGGAATGCTGCACCAAAGTTCACATAGTCTTTCTCCGGTCCTTCTGTCCCCAAGAAAGTATTGGTCATATAGCCATCGTTCTCGATAGAGGTGTAGAAGAACTTCGTGGATAATGAATCAGCTATCTGCGGGAGGTTAAGGACACCCCTGATTTCAATTGCGTCCCACTCACCGGCGGTCACTTGAATCTTGCCACCGCCTTCACCAGTGGGTCTGGAACGAAAAGCCTGGATGACACCACCGACAGTGTTTTTGCCGAATAACGTACCTTGCGGCCCGCGTAGTACTTCAACTCGGTCGACGTCGAAGTTCTCGATAATCTGTCCTGAGCTGGTGCCGATAAAAATACCGTCAAGCGCTACAGCTACAGCTGGGTCAAATGACTTATCTGATTCCGTGTAAGCCAGGCCACGAATATTGATCGATGAACTGCGGCTTCTTGCGCCGCTGTCTTCGATAATCACATTAGGTAGGTAGGCGTTCAGGTCAGTAATATCGCGAACGCTAGAATCCTGCATCTCCATATTTAGTGCTGTCATGGCGATTGGCACATCCTGAACTGATTCCTCAGTCTTTCGTGCCGTTACAATGACTTCTTCAAGAACTGCTCGACTTTCTTCGGCATACGCCGTTGAAAAACCGAGTGTCCCCAGAAGAAATGCAAGGATAGTTAAAGATCGTACTTTCATGGTTCCCCCCCCCACCATTTGGTGGATTTTATTTTTATTAATTATTTTAGGAACGTACTTTTTTTTCATCCTTCTACTACAACTGCCAAATCTGACGTTTGTATTCATAACCGTCAGAGCTGACTGTTTTGTTGGAGATTACACCATAGGAGAATAGTCTGTTCCGGTCAATGGTATAAGAAAGCAATAATATTAGCGGGTTGCAGACTCACTGGAGCCGTTACTCAAAGGTGCTGCTTTGAACGCTGTTGCGATCCCGCCGCAACCATAGGTAATTAGCGGGCCACCGACGATTTTATTCTGGGATGTTGCAGCCGGAATAGCATTTGATGGCAGGTAGCCTTCGCCGATTAGCAAAAAGAATGGGTGGTTTTACAGAGACCGTAATGTGCCCTGAGCAGATTCAGTTTAGAGTTCGACCTTAATGGCGAGCGGCGGCATGGCGGGCGGAGGTTTCGTCGAATAAGACTTCGTTCTGCCCTCTGGAGATAATAAAGGGTGAACGTCCTCAGGGGTCAGCACCTGCCACCTTCCTGGTTGTAACAAGGTTTTGACCATCATTCGGTTGATGTTCGTCGAACCTTTTGTTCGATATTGCACATCAAGTGACACCCAAATTTCACTGTCTAAAGGAGAAACAATGACCTTCACGAACTCTGCTCTGGCCCCTGAATTTGTAGCCAGTATTGGGAAAATGCTAAATACTTGCGGCTGTGTTAATTGTAAAATAATGGGTTCGTTTGCTAAACCCGTTGCCGTCAGTTCCGCTCGATTGATTCCGCTCTGATAATAACGGGAATGTTCGTCTTGCTTCCCCGCGTGTTGGTTGACGACATGGTCGAAATCGAAAAAAACATTCACTGTTACTGGTCTGAGGTCTAATTGGCGAAGAAGTTTTTTAGCCGATGCGACGCTGTGGGTTGAACCCGTGCAGATTAGTTTGTTTGCATAAGCGGCTGTCTGCAATTCACTATCGGACAGTTGATCGAAAACGACTTTGAGGTCTTGTGCGGGCAAAAATTTAGGAACATAAACCCATTCAACGGTAGTGTCAGCCTGCTCTTTCGCCGTAAGGTGGCTTGTCAAAAATATATACAGAGCGACAACGAGAATCTTTTTTAGAAAGGTTTTGTTTTTCATTTTCTAACCTGCGCTAGGAGCATCAAGTAAATAGGTAATTAAGGGTGGCGCTGTTCAAATTATTCGAGTTAAACAAATGGTTATTATAGGGCTTCTACGAACTATGGTGTACCAGGGTATTGTCCTTATAGAGTCCTAACGCGGATCATCCGAACAGCCTGTCAATGACCGATATACCGGGGCGAAGCAGCTGCCGCGTCGAGCTCCCGGCACTTTTTGGGTTGGGGTTTTCATTTGCGGGGTGTGGTTGTTGACACTCACGTGTCTGTGATCACGGAGACCGTGCCCTTGTCACCGGATACTAAAAATTCGCTATTGGGCGAACCAAAGCATTGAATCCAGCGCTTAAGAAAAAGGCGATGTGCACAGCAGGTAAAATAAATGAGTGGCACAGCCTAGGATCATAGCTGAAACCCTTTATATGCTATGCGGGACTTATATGCGTGACAAAAGCCAGATAACACAAGCGGCAACCAGGCCCGCGCCAACAATTGAAGACAGATCAACAATATTAAGTAGATTCAACGGCTGACGCTGGGGGTTTGAGGCCAGCATTCGGACGTTCTTCTCCTGATGTCCTATGATTTCGGTGAGTTTGTCTGCTCTCCGGCCTTCAAGACTCGCTTGCATGCACCAGAAGTCTCTGTCCTGGCGAACTTCATTGAGCAAGAGTCTCTCATTAGACAAGGTGTTTTCTATTTCCGTAAGCTTATATCTTAATAGTGCGCTTTCAGGACGCCGGGAGGTGCCAAAGGCAGTTTCGGCGTTCGATGCTTGAGGGCCAAATACGCGTATGAGTTCGCTGTTGTCTATCAGGCCGTTGTTCGCTGATAGCTGACCGTTTTTGAGATGACGACGGATAGCGAAACGAGTAAGCCCCGTCGCTTTTGCCGCCTCAGATTCGCTGAGTAGTGTCATTTCTTACCCCGAGCTCAGAAAGGAGAGAGTCTCATATTTAAGTTTAGACTGCAATTATAGTGTTTTTTCATCTTTTGAGCGGTTAGTGGGCCTGATGGGCTTGCCTTTCCTAGGGGCATTTCATTGCTGTGATTCAACGGAAATCACCATAGCGCCAACAGGACGGACCGTAGCCGATGCAGGTGTTTAAAGTCCCTGCAAAATAGAGGCCCGCTCGGGAAGTTCGAATACCTGGATTTGGCCCTGGAAGCTATCGTTTGTGAGTAACCGACAATGTTCAATGTGTCCGATTATTGGGCTTAAACCCACATCTACATCACGGTTAACGGGCGGATGGCCGATTACTTTAGCGCGTTCTTTTTGTTAGTAAGCGGAAATAGTCGGAATATCGTATTCAGTGGGCTTGTGTCTGCGATCGGCCAGGCGGTGGTAACGCATACAGCTGAAAGACTGGAACGGCCCTTTTGCTTCATATCATTAAGCGCGACCGACTTGGTGTAACTGCTTCGTTAGCTGCTCTATTTCAGAAGATGCTCGTACGATTTCCTCAATCAGAGGAAGACCATCTTGTTCACAGTGTTCCTTGAGTTCGCTCAAATAGCCATTCATCCAGCAAAGTACATTACACAGGTCATGGGAAACACCGCGAGCTATATCAATATCGGGAGTAGGGGCGACCAGATGTGAGATTGGGTTTGTAGGCTGGCGTATCGCTAGGTCCATGTGAATTTCTCCTTAAGTGTTAGTGGAAAAGTATCCTTTTGCTGTCATTAGAATTGCAATCACCGTGCCAGTTTTCTTTGGGTCCTTGGGTTTCCTTGCCTCGTTAGTGTTTTCGCAACCCCCGGGGTTGTCGTGACTGCATGAACGCGCTCGAATGCCGTTGATAAGATGCAATTTGCAACGATTCTTGAGCTTAATGCGAGAGGGTTTCGCAAAATACGACAAAATATGGATGGGTTGACGTTCATCCTTGCGGCGTCAGGACCGGTGGAGTCTTACAAAGGCGATGCCGAAGCCAGTCGATATGGCCTGGTGAGCAGGATGTTACTGGAGGCCGTGGTAGTTCATTGGAAGCAGAGCCTCGGGAATTTAGACAGTACAACGAAAAAAACCCACCCAGTTGTAACGCGGGGCAGGGAAGACGCCAGACCGGAAGGGCCCTTAAATATTGGCGTTAGGCGTTGCCATCGAACAGAACGCTAGTCTGGGTTAGAGTGAGCTTGCCTCTTATCTGTCTTGCTATCTCTACCATTTCCTCTGAAGGGATCTCTCTGATGATCTCTTCGGTTTCCGAATCCGTTACTGTGATGATTGACCGGTTGATGGATTCATCTCGCTTAAAAGATAAGTTGTTGTGTCCTAAACTATCGACCACTTGTCGTATTTCCTGGAGAGCAACCTCCACCTCTTCATTGCTTGGTGCCGCTGCTGGTGCCGCTGTGCTTTTAGTGGTGTCACTTTCAGGCGCTGGCTTCTGCACGGACTTTTGTTCATGAGTTTGGACCGGTGGTGAAGTTGTCCTAATTGAAATGTTCATGGTGTTCATTCTCCGTAAACAAGTCAGCCGGGGACATGCCCCGGCCTTCTTGCTTTAATCAAAGACCGGCTTTACTGAAGCAGTGCCAGCACATTCTGCGGTGCAGAATTCGCTTGGCTCAACATTGCGATACCAGACTGCTGCAGGATCTGTGCTTTCGTCATGGCGGCCGTTTCAGCAGCGAAGTCAGCATCCTGGATACGCCCTCGTGAGGCACTCAGGTTATCTGAAGTCGTTTGCTGGGTCGTGATGATCGAATCAAAGCGGCTTTGCATCGCACCAAGATCGGCGCGAGCAGAGTTAACCGCTGTTAATGCAGAGTCAACCTGGTCCAGCGCAAGCTGCGCACCGGAGTAACCAGCAACTGATAAGTTCGCTATGCCGACGTTATTGGCTGCAGTGAATGTCAGCGAGTTGCTGTTGCCTGCTACATCAAAACCGATAGCCGTAACCGCTCCAGTACCTGTAGCAGCAAAGGTAGAGGCGCTAATCAGTGAGATGTTTGTGCCGTCGGAGGTGGCAGTAACACCCGTTGTTGCAGAAATATTGTTGATTGCTTCGACCAAATCACCACCGCGTTCGGCGGCTGAGGAAGCAGCACCGAGAACACCGATATCGGTACCAGCAACAAGAAAGTTACCGGCAACTGTTGCAGTGCCATAACCTGTGAGCGCGCTGATAGCGATACTACCTAATCCAGCGCCTTCAGTTGCAGTGGTTGTTGTCTGCGTTGCAGAGCCCAGCGCTGCGACGTTGGCATCAGTGATAGAGGACACTGTAACGACGTCACCATTGTTTGCACCGACCTGGAAATTTGCGCCAGTAAAAGAACCGTCCAGCAGTGAAACACCGTTAAAGCTGGTCTTGTTCGCTACTCGGTCGATTTCGTTTAACAGCTGTGACACCTCAGCTTGAAGTGCGTTACGGTCTGCCTGGGTGTTGGTGGCGTTTGAGGATTGAACGGCCAGTTCTCGAATTCGCTGAAGGTTATTAGTCACTTCACCGAGTGCGCCTTCTGCGACCTGCGTCAAAGAGATACCGTCGTTAGCGTTTCTGACACCCTGGTTCAAACCATTGATCTGGGCGGTCATGCGCTCTGAAATGGCAAGGCCGGCTGAATCGTCTTTTGCAGAATTAATGCGCAAGCCAGTAGTCAGTCTTTCCATCGAAGTTTCTAGATTGCCTTGTGAGCCCGAGAGGTTTCGCTGGGCACTTAAGGACGCGAAATTAGTATTTACTGATAAAGTCATTTTGTGTCACCCCTTTTGGTGTTCTTCAAGTTTGCCAGCGAAGACCATGCTGTTGTTTTGCAAAGTAGACGTCGTCTGGATACTTTAGATAACGGTTGCTGATCGAAAAGCTTTAACAATTATTCTTGTTTTTTAAGCTGCGTTAGAAAACACACGGCCAGCGACGTCTTTTAAGGCGGATTGAATGTGACAAAGGGTGGCTGGCGGGAAAAACGGCTAAGGATACGGGGGTCTCGCGTCAAAACCCTGTTTTTCAAGGTTCAAATAGAGTTTTTATCTAGATAAAGGTTCGCGGTGTGCTGGACGGTACTTACAGCAGTAGACGTTGTTGAGTGTTAGGCCAGCGAAAATCTAACCTGATTTGTTGTCAACGAAGGATGCTACCTGGCGGCGGTGGTGCCGAAAAATAATTTTGTCGAGCAGCGCCTTAGAGGCATTGCTTTGACCAAAGAAGCGCGCCGATACCCAATCGTCTGCGTTGTCGTATTCCACTATCTCTGCCGAAAACATCAACGGTTTGGGGATATCTGGGGACAAGTACATGCCCAGTCTAACCATTTTGCCCACAGGAAAAAGTTTGTCGGTTGGGTCAACGCAGAAACGTATGCCCCGGGTGTTAAATTTAATATGTGTGGTTTCTGGTAACGTGAGTTGCTGTTTCACCAGGTCGCTGAGGATCGTCATCAGCAAATTGACCTTATGGTTGAGCAGACGAACTTCATTCTGCAAGTCAGACATTTCGTTGTCAGGATCCACCAGATCGTTCTCCTCGTGGACAGACATAGAGCGCAATAGTTTCTCATTGGCTTTGGTGTCGTGAAGGATATCGACGTCGGCCATCGGGGCGTCGAGCAGTTCTACTGCCAGAGGTACTCGGTCTTCATAAATCAGACGATCAAAAAAGTCTTCGTCGGTGAAGGTATTGTCAGGCAAAGGAACTCCTCTTACGTCTTGGGTGGGTTGGCTTAATGCTGACCCTTACCGCCTCGCAGTTTTCGCGCGATTTTGTCTATGCCAGGTACGTTTGGGCCGCATGATGCTGCTGTCCAACTGTATTAACCTGTTCTTTTAATTTAAGTTTTTCTGTTGACACTAACGCCATCAAGGCAGTGTTCTGTGCCTGGAGCTTCATGACTTCGGCGCTGAGTATCCCCTCCTCATCTGCCTCGCCAAAAGGTGCGCTAAGCGCGTCTTTCAGCATGCCGGCGCGTCGGGATTGCATTTCGCCGACTTTGTCCCAGGACCCTTCCTCTGCGTGACTAATCATCGCACGGGTTACCTCGTGCACTGCTTGCAGCTGGATTAGTCGTTGTTTACGGGCGCTTCCCTGGTCAGGGAATGCAACAATAGCGGAGCTAGATTTAAACATTTTGGTCACTCCCACTGATAGCTTGCCAGCCAGTCTCTAATTCCATTAATAGCGATTTAATCTCGATCAACGGTGCGGCATCGTGGTGCAAGTTAGCATGCAATATTCTGTTTTTCATGTAGGCATACAAGTTTAGAAGATTTTCCGAGAGATCTTCCCCTCCCTGCTGTGGTTCTACGCAGACGGAAAGGTAATTAAAGATATCAAGTGCCTTCGACAGGTGTTCGCTCTTTGCGGAGATATCGTTTTGTTCCACCGACTTCAGCGCCTGTGCAAGACGTTGGTTTGCACTGCGCATCAGTAGCGTGACCAACTGGTGTGGTGTTGCCTGCTCAACTAACGCTACGTTATCGATAAAACTGTAGGCTTTAACTGCGGTCACTGCGTTCATTTCTGATTAACACCCTTTGTAATTTAATAAATCTTACTTAGTGTATCGACAGCGAAAACTATTTCTTGAATGATAAAGGCTCAGGAAATTGTTGCATTGCTACTGACAAAAAATTAGAGGTGCTCTGCAGGCTACTTAACAATGTTTCCATCCCCAGGAACTGGGATCGATACCTGGCTTCAATTTTAAGCAGCCTTGCATCGAGATCGAGCCGTTGCTCTTTGATGTCGTCAATGCTGACCTCCAGCCCGTCCGAGCGGGCGTCCAGCAGACCATCGTCTGCGAGCAGGCCGTCGATTAAGCTGTCTAATCTTGAAGACAAGCCGTCAGCAAAGCTAATGGTGCCAATATTGCCGGTCGCACCTCCAACAACCTCCACCTTTAGGCCTTCCACACTGCTTCCAACCGGGCCCGTTAAGACATTTCCGTCGACGCTCGCAGCGATACCATTAATCGTGCCGCTGCTACCATCGAACACGACCGCATAAGTACCCGCCTCGGTTGATGACGTGCTTGACACAAAGTTCAAGGTATTTGTGTTCGAGGAGCCCAGGCGAGAAAAGACCTGGCCGACGCCGATCTGATCCGACGTTAAAGCCGTATTGAGCTTGCTGGAATCGACCTCTAAGGTACCGTCCGCCACCTTGGTGGTAATCCCCAGCGCGGCGAGTGTTTGGTGCCCACCGGTGGCTTCGGTCACCACTTGGTTCAATATATTTCGGAGCCCGCTCTGCAGCGTTCTGGTGGTGGCATCACCCGTGAGCAAGCTACCCGATTGGCTGACAGCACTGTAGGCGGTCAGGTTGTTGATCATTCCTGTAAGATTGTTATAGCCCGCAACGAAATTATTGACAGCATTGCTCGCGGTGTTCAGGTCGTTGTCGACGGTCAGTTTTACGCTGCTGCTGGTGACCGCGCCGAGGGTTAATGTGACGTCGCTCAACGCGGTCGTGACCGTGTTGCTGGCGCTTGAGACCGCAAGCCCATTGATCGTGAATGCGGCGTTTTGTGCTGCGTTTAATTGAGTCGATTGACGGGTTGTGGCATTGAAGTTGAGTTCGGACAAGCCACTGCCGTCGGTAAGATTGCCATCACTGTCGGTCACGTTGACCTGCAAACTATTTTCGGTGCCGGTGTCCTGTGCTGTCATGATCAGTCGATAGTAACTGCCATCATTAACAATAGAGGCGGAAACGCCAGCGTCAGCTGCGTTAATAGCATCTCTGACCCCAAGAAGCGTATTGTTAGAGCTGTCGATCGTGATGGACACCGGTGTACTGTCGGCCTTTTGGGAAAAGCTGTAGGTATCTCCGCTA
Organism: Gammaproteobacteria bacterium; assembly: GCA_018645845.1. GTDB lineage: Bacteria > Pseudomonadota > Gammaproteobacteria > Pseudomonadales > Azotimanducaceae > UBA9659. The sequence continues at coordinate 12,731 of JABGVY010000132.1, forward strand.
CTGTTATAAGTGGTGGTGCCAAGGGTGAAGTTGAGTGTCCCTGTGCCAACCACAGTAGATTCGCTAGCGTAGGCGCCGCCATAAAGGGAATGTTTCGTTGCCAGTTGACTGACATTAACATCGTATTCGCCGACCAGTGCGTCATTGCCCGCGGTCATCGTTAGCGAATCCGGAGCGCTGCTTGTCGCTGTTTTGCCCTGGAAACTTTCTGGGTCGCCAGCAGTAGCGATTGCGGTTTGGAAGGTAGAAAGTGCACCTTTTAATGTGCCGTAAGCCGACAGCTTTGCTTGGAACTTAGCTTCGCTCCTTGTTAGACGGTTAGACTCTACCGCACCCTCGGCAGAAACCAGTTGAGTGACTAAGCTTTCGATATCTAAACCGGATGCTATACCTGTAGATGTTATTGACATGGGTCGTTTACCTATTTCTGTCTATTGTCGACTGTGCCGCCGTTAGCTAGTTGAACCTAAGCCTGAAGCCCAGACTGATCCTTAGCCGTATATGAAAACCGCGTCAGCATGAGCATTCTTCAAACCCTATAAGAAATTGAACAACGACAGGCCTTGCACTTTCACATAGCTTTGTTGCGCGGCTTGTAACGCTGTCATTTGCAGATTTAAGCGTGTGAGTGCCTCCGTTAAATCAAGGTCCTCTATTTTACTTGCGATAGTTTGCAAGCTGAGTTGAGCGTCTGCGTTAATGTCTAGTTGAGTTTCCAGGCGCGCTAGTCTGTGGCCCGCATCGGCGCGAAACTCGAAAAAATGATCCATAGCCCGATCCAGCGAGTCGATTGACTGCCCCAGGGTGTTCTGGACATTCGCTTGACTCGCGCTATCGTTTGCTGGACTTGCGAGGGTGTTGGCAATCGTGTCCAGCATGCTGAAGATGTCGCTTCGCTGCATTGGGCTGATACTGTAACTGTCTGCGTTTGCTGGCGATGCGCTGACCGAGAGTGTTATACCGTTGAATGTAATGTCATTGCCGGGTTGGTATGCCCCTGAAGCAACAAGCCCGGAAACCGCGCCCGAGACCTCGAAGGTGACAGGATCGCTGTCAGATGCCTGAATAAAGTTAAGGGTGTAAGTGTCGGTCACCGCGCTGGCCTGGGTAGACATCGACACCAGGGTGTTACCGGTATTTCCGCCGGCGGCGGAAAGTTGAAAACGACCATCACTCGTCGCGATGTTTTGAAAAACATCAAAGCCCGAGTCACTGATTTTGATCTGCTGGTCTGGGGCAATCGATACTAATCGAGCGCCCTGGTCCCCCCGAAATGATACGCCGGTGGCCGTTTCAGCGAACGCCCTGGTCGATGTGCTCAAGCCGGAGAAAATATACTCACCCTGACTATCCCGGGTGTTAGCCAGGTCGAGCATGACGTCCCGGATCTGGGCGATCTCTCGGCTTATCACTTGTCGAGACTCATTGGTTTGGGTCGCGTTGTTTGCTTGCAGTGTGAGTTCTCGCGCACGTTGCAACACATTGCCCATTTCCCCGTAGAGGCTCTCGCTCTGCATTAATCGGTTTTCTGCGTTGCCCATGTTTCGTTCGTACTGGCTTTCGCTGCTTAACGCCATCGAGAGGCTGATCAGTTTTGATGTGCCCGTCGGATCGTCGGCGGGCGTTAATATCTTTTTGCCCGACGATATCTGTTGGTGGGTGGTATCCAGCGCCTGTTGCTGCTTTAGCATGTTGTTAAGGCCGGTGTTGGCTTGTTGCCAGGTTGAGATTCTCATCACTATCTCCTAAAAGCCCCGAGTAGAGTTTGGAACATTTCATCAGACGCAGCGATAACTCTTGCGGCGGCTTGATAGGCTTGTTGGTATTGCAACAGCTTGGCGGCTTCTTCGTCCAGATTGACTCCAGCATGAGATTGCTGATTGTTCATGGCGTAATCGTGCAAGCTGGTTTGCGTTTCGCGACTCATCGCTGCCTGCCGGGTTTGAATACCGACTTCCGCTACAGCAGAGGCAAAGACATCGGAGAAACTCGCGGCACCTTCTAACAAGGTTTTACTCGTGCTTAATCCTGAGAGAGTCTGTAGATTCCGGTTGTCACCCACCCCTGCGACGTTGTTGCTTAATACCAGGGTGTCTCCCGCTGATGGCACGCCGCTTATCGTAAAGGTCCCCCCCATAATGGCTGTTAAATCAATGGTTTTTCCGGCTCCGTCGACAGTGGGGTCAAAGGCTATCGGGCCGACTGTTGCGCCGGTGACAGTGAAGCCCGGCATCCCGGCGCCGAGGGCATTCTCATTGAATGTAAACGTAAGGTCTGCTGTCAGTGGCAGGCTGGCGCTGGTCGAAACGGTGACAGCACTAATCTCAGACGTGCCGCTATTGGTCGCAGACGTTGAGGATAGTAAAGGGTTTCGGGAGGCAATTTCCGATGTGTTGCTAATGTTCACTGACATTTGTGATGCCGCCGTAAAGGTTGGCCGTACTTCATAGCGATCGCCGGCAACAGCAGATCCGCTGATGTTGACGCTGATCCCATCTAGCGTCAATGGGCCTGTTCCCGTCACGGATGCACCGCTCGAGCTGTTCGACAGTTGCCATTCGGTGCCGTCGAAAGCAAGGCTGAAATCCGTTGCTTTAAGATGACCAACATCGGTTATCGATGCCGTGACGGAAGCGGCGCCAGTATTGTTCAAACTGCCTAAAACGGGGATTTGTGTGGGCGTAAAGAACGCTTTGCCAAAGTCTCCGTTCAGATCGAGACCGCGTTGATGCTGTGCGTTGACCGTTTCAGTCAAACCTGCGGCCATCAGTCCGATACGCTGTTGGGTATCGTGCAATAATCCATCACGGAAGTTGATCAATCCCTGTAACTTACCATTGCCGGTAGCAGAGCTGATGTCATTTACACCCGTCCCAGGATAGGTCAGGTTGAGTGTTGTTTCGGAAATATCAAATTCACCGCGTTCGGAGGATAGCAAGCCGGCAGAAATACCGGTGACGATGGGCAAGCCGTTTTTTAGAGCCAGATTGACCACGCCGTTATCCTGTGTCGAAACAAGCAAGCCGATTCGCTCCGAGACCTGGTTAACCAGGGTGTCTCGTTTGTCTAGCAAGTCACCTGAAACATTGCCACTCGTATCACTGACCGCGCTATTAATCGCGGCAATGGAGCTCAATTGATCATTAACCTCGCTAAGGACAACGTCTAACTCCAGGTTCACCTGATCTTCAAGTTGATCCAATTGGCTGCCCAGCGTGCGAAATTGCGCTGATAAGAAATCAGCCTCACCCAATACAACCTGCCTGCCAGCCACGGAAGTTGGATTGTTGGTCAGATCTTCAACGGCGTTAAAGAAGCTCGAGGTCCGCGCCGCCAGGCCGCTCTCGCTGTCGCCCACTAACTGAATGAGACGCGTTGACATCTGCTCCGCAATTTCAAATTGCGATTTTGAAGACCCTGTTGATCTGACAGCCTCGGTCAGATACTGATCGTAGGCGCGCGTGTTCGTGCCCGCTCTAACTCCGTTACCGATATTGTGATCGCCGACTCTTTGGCCGGGTGCGCTTTCGAAGATTACGTCCTGGCGACTGTAACCCTCTGTTGAAGCGTTAGCGATATTGTGGCCAGTAACGGCGATGCCCTTCTGAAATGCAAGAAGGGCAGAGGTCGATATTCCGAATAAGTCCGCCATGTCCGCTTCCTTGGGTTATTGTTGCCCATCACTGTTTATCGGCAGAAAAACAGCTGGCTTTAATATTTTTTGTTCCGTGTAACTCGCTGCCGCGATGTCCGCTGACGGTGGTTTCACTGGCGGTGCGAGTTGCCTGGCTATCACGTCGGCGAGTCCAAGCCCTTTCTCATTAGCCATACTCACGCCTAGCTGCTGATCGAACATTTCCTGAAAGGTGTCCATTTGACTACTGTCGAACAGGCCCCCGTCGGGCAGGGCGGCGCGCATAGATTTCAGCATCATCTGAATAAAAATAGACTCAAACTGCTTCGCGACTTCTAGCGTCGCGGCTTTGGGGTCGTCCTTAGCGGCTTTGCGTAGTTCATTAAGACCGGAGAAATCATGATAGGAGGCGTTCGCCTGCAGGTTTACGTTGGGATCAATCATTAGATAACTACCAATTCTGCTTGAAGTGCACCGGCCTCTTTCAGAGCTTCCAGTATTGCGACGAGATCGCCGGGCGCAGCACCCACCTGATTAACTGCTCGAACTAGTTCGTCCAGCGAAACACCAGGGTCGAACAAGAACATTGGATTGGCTTCTTCCTCGATTGTGATTTCAGACGAAGCCGAGGCAACGGTGTCGCCCCCTGAAAAAGCACCTGGCTGGCTAACCGAAACGGACTCGGATATTGATACAGCGAGGTTTCCGTGGGTTACGGCCGAAGGCAATATTCTTACATCTTCGCCGATTACCACGGTGCCAGTTCTAGCGTTGATAATCACTTTGGCAGCGCTCTGGGATGGTTTAATTGTAAGGTCGTGTAGTACCGCGATCAGCGCAACTTTAGCCTGGGTATCGAGTGATGCTTGTATCCTTACTGAAGATCCATCTATCGCCGAGGCAGACCCAGGCCCCAATTTTTCATTGATGACTGAGACTAACCTCTGAGCAGTACCAAAATCCGGGTCTTTTAGGTCAAATTGTAAAATTCCAGATTGAGAAAAAGACGTAGCCAAACTCCGCTCAACCTGCCCACCACCAGGTATTCTTCCCGCACTCGGGACGTTGACAACAACGGAGGAGCCGTCGGATCCCTGCATACCGAAGCCTCCAACGATGAGATTCCCTTGAGCCAAAACATAGGTTTCGCTATCAACTCCTTTGAGCGGCGTCACCAATAAAACGCCACCCCGCAGGCTCTTGGCATTGCCTATGGAGGAAACCGTTACGTCTATTCTCTGACCGGGTTTAGCGAAAGGTGGCAACTCTGCGTGAACAGCAACAGCGGCCACGTTTTTCAATTGTGGGTTCATGTTCGGCGGCAAAGTGATCCCTAAATTGCCCAGCATGTTTTTAAGACTTTGGACTGTAAACGGGGCCTGCGTTGTCTGGTCTCCCGTGCCCGTTAATCCAACCACAAGCCCGTAACCGATGAGGTGGTTTGTTCTTACCCCGGCAACATTGGTGATGTCTTTAATCCGAAGCGCGTCAACGCTACCGCTAAAGAGGCTTGCCACAAGAAGAATTGTTGTGGCGGTTGCGTTACTAATTTTTGGAAGTTTCAAATAGCCCATTACGGCACCTTTTAATATCAGCCTAGAAAGGCCATATAGGTGAATTAAAGAATCGAGAAAGCCAGCCCATGCTGTTTGCGCGTGCCAATGGTCCGGTTCCACCGTATTCAATTTCTGCATTACCAACCTGAGTCGAAAGAATTGTGTTGCTCGTTGAAATGTCAACTTGCCTGACGACACCGCGGATACGAATATATTCGTTGTCCTGATTAATTTGGATCCATTTCTCGCCCATGATAACGAGGTTGCCGCGAGGTAGAACCGCAGCGACAGTCGCCGTAATGGTTCCTTGGAGGCTGTTGGATTGATTACTACCACTCTGCCCACTGAAACTTTGTTCGCTCTCAATACCGACACTTAGGTCGTAGCCACCGCCGGCATCAACGGGCTTGCCGCCCAGGGATGGGTTGCCAATGCTTGTTTCGTTATTTTTTGAGACATTGGTATCACTGCTCTTTGATGCCATCGTCTCTTCTACCAGTAGGACGCTAATCAGATCACCCACCTGAGCAGCCCGATTGTCTTCGAAAAAACTGAGCGCCGTGGTTTTTCCATACAGTGAGTCTACGGCGACGTCCTGCGGGGGTGTGACCGGATAAGTCCTGATGGGCTTATTGACGGTCATTTGGCTCTGGTCGACTGTGGAGACGCAACCAGATATCACCAGCAATGCGATTATGGTCAGCAGCTTTAGTGGGTCACGCTTTAGTAATTTCATTTTACCAGGCCTAGGTGTTGTTAATGGCGAATTGGAGCATTTCATCGCTTGTGCTAACGGCACGAGAGTTAATTTCGTATGCGCGTTGCGTTTCAATCATGTTGACGAGTTCCTCAACGACATTCACATTTGAGCCTTCTATAAAACCCTGCTGCAGCGTACCCAGGCCGTTCAAACCAGCAGTTCCAGGCTCTGGGCTGCCACTTGCCCCGGACTCCAAATAAAGGTTTTTACCGATGGGTTGCAAGCCGGTTGGATTGATAAAGTCGGCCAGTTGTAGCGCGCCAACTTCACTTGGTTGGGCTGTTCCTGGCAAACTCACAGAAACGGTACCATCGGCCCCGATGCTGACTGACTGGGCGTTAGAAGGGACAGTGATTGCCGGTTGAATCGTATAACCGCTAGAAGTGACCATTTGGCCCTGGCTGTCAATTTGCAGCGAACCGTCTCGCGTGTAGCCCTGGTTACCGTCAGGTAACAATACCTGGATAAATCCACGACCATTAATGGCGACGTCAAAAGCATTCCCCGTTTCAACAAGGTTGCCCTGGGTGAAAATCTTTTCAGTTGCGACGGTCCTTACGCCAAGGCCCAACATTAGACCGGAGGGCAATTGGGTGTCTTGTGAAGACTGAGCGCCCACCTGCCGGACATTCTGATAAAGCAGGTCTTCGAATACGGCCCGCGAGCGCTTAAACCCGGCAGTGCTGGTATTCGCCAAATTGTTCGATATCGTCGAGAGCTTGGTTTGCTGCGCATCCAGTCCCGTTTTAGCTATCCATAAAGATTGATTCATAGTGTTTCAGGTCCTAATAATGAGATGGCTTATGAAAACTTAAGAATGCTGTCCAGGGCCTGTTGGTCCTGATCAGCGTGCTGCATGATTTTCACCTGGCTTTCGTATTTTCTTGCTAGATCCATCATCCTAACGAGCGCTTCAACGCTGCTGACGTTGCTCGCTTCAAGCGCGCCTGATTGAACGCGTACGGTTGGATCCTGATCGGCGACCTGGTTGTTGCGCAGACGGAGTAGACCGTCTGCACCCTTGGCCAAATCGGCGGCATTGAGGGTGACCAACTTAAGTTGGTCGATGGTCTGTTGTTCTGTCGCGTCTCCACCTCGGGGCGTAATCGAAATAAACCCCTGGTCAGAAATTTCAATATTGCTGAAGTCGTTGACCGCGATGGGTCCGCCATTACCCAAGACCGCATTACCGGCACCATCAGTAAGCTGCCCGAAGGCGTCAACGCGAAGATCACCGCGACGAGAGTAAGCCTCTGACCCGTCGGGCGCGGCAATCGCAAGCCAACCCTGATCACTAACCGCTATATCAAGGTTGCGTCCTGTCGTACTGACCACGCCAGAGGAGGCGTCAATTGTTGTTTTCTGCTCGGCCGACGCATTCGTGCCGCTAAAGGCCACAAGGTCCTTGCGAAAGCCAGGCGTACTGATATTCGCCAGATTATTAGTATTAACCGCTTGTGCAAACATCGTTTGCTTGGCGGCCATACTCGACAGTTCCAGTAATCTATCCACGTTGTTGCCTCACCCTGTGACGTTATCTTAGGTTGATCACCGTTTGCGTAACGGCGTCTTCCGTCTGAATCATCTGCGCGTTAGCTTGAAAATTTCGCTGCGCGACAATCATTCGAACGAGCTGTTCGGTTAACTCAACATTTGAACCCTCAAGGGCTCCCGATTGAATGACTCCCGTTCCGCCAGATCCTGCTGCCGCCTGGATAGGAGAACCCGAGGCATAGCTTTCAACAAAGTTTGTACTACCTGCGTTAGCCAAACCGTGGGGATTATTAAAGTTAGCCAATATCACCTGACCCAGGCTCTGAGACTGACCGTTGGTGTATCGCGCAAAGACAACACCGCTATCATCAACCTCAACGCCTCTCATCTGCCCGGCGGTATAGCCGTCCTGTACTATCGAGCTGGTGCCGAAAACCGCGCCATATTGTGTCGAGTCCGATAGATCCACGGTGAAGCTTTGAAGGGGTGCTCCGTTAGAAGCTCCGGTGGAATCCAGAGGCTGCCAGTCAGTGATGTTGATTTTGAGGGGCAGGTCGGCTGTCGCAAACTTACCATCGTTTCCAAATGGCATCGCGGTGGCGGCTCCAGTTTCAACACCATCGATCAGCGTACGTGCTTCCCATGCGTTGTTTGTACCTTTGATGAAACTGATGCTCATCACGTGGGGATTACCCAGGTCGTCAAAGACCGTCATTGAGGTTGAGCTGTTGTACATGCTCGCATCAGGCTGTGTAGCCGGCGTTGCAAAGGCATTAAAATTACCCGTCCACACGGTGGCTGGGGGTACTTCGCGAGAGTCCATGTTGGCAACTATTTCGGCTGTTTTAGTACCCTGTGGCGCCACTAATTGGGTGCTGAGTTTAATGTCTCCGAGGGCACCAGTAATCGCTCCTTCGCTGTCAAGGGGTAAGCCCTGAAGTCGATGACCAGCTTGGCTAACAATGAAGCCTGATTTGTCGACACTAAAAGCACCGGCTCTTGTGTAGAGAGCCTCTCCATTATCGCTTAGCTGGAAAAATCCGTTGCCGTTAATGGCAAGATCAAGTTCGTTGCTGGTGAAATCGATGCTGCCTTGACTAAAGTTGGTCCTGATAGATTGCAACGCAACGCCTTGTCCTCCTTCATTGGCGACGGAGCCAATGAGGCTTGACGCATAGAGGTCTCCAAACTCAGCTTTAGCTGATTTAAAGCCAGTGGTTGAACTGTTTGCAACGTTGTTGCCAACGACGCCGAGGTCCGTTGCTGCTGCTTTGATGCCCGATACTGAAGTTTCAAATGACATATTTTTTCCTTCGTTTAGTAATGTTGTTTAGTAATATTGTTTAAGAGGGTTTATCGGTACTCTTTTACATCAGAGAGAGCGACAGTATTTCCATTCGACAAGTTGAGCTTTATTTGTCTGGATGTTGAGTCGATACTGACGCTGGTGATTGTGTTGCTCACCGCCAGGGGCAAGCCCTGTTGGTTCCCCGCGACGTTAGCCGTCGCAGTCATGTTGTAATTACCTGCGGCCATCGATTTACCTTGCTGATCGCGACCGTCCCATTCGATAGTGGGCTGACCGCTCGGGCCAATTTGTGCTGCGAAAACCCTGACTACTGATCCGGAGTTATCTTTAACAGTAACTTTAATGTCACTGCTATTGGGGGGCGCTTCGATAGTTCCTGTTATAGGCTTCTTGCCATCAAAGGAGGCGAGACTGGTTTCTACAAGTGCCTGTCGGTCAAGAAGGCCCGCTGCTTGCAATCCTTGATCACCAAGAATTGAGCTGGACATGTTGGAAAAACCAGTGTTAAGGCTGTCAATGCCGTTAACCATGCTGAATTGCGCCATCTGAGATAGGAATTGGTTATTGTCCATTGGTTCAGACGGGTCCTGGTTTTGCAGTTGAGCGACCATTAGTTCTAAGAAGTCAGCCTGGCCCAAAGATTGCTGTGGCGGCTCAGTTTTTGTCTGGGCGCCGATGCTTGCGTTGGTAGGGGTAATTTGGTTCATAGTGCGTTTCCTATACTAAATTGAGGCCGTTCGTTACTGGCCTAGCGTTAGTGTTCTCATTAGTAAATTTTTGGCGCTGTTCATTAATTCGATGTTTGTTTGATAGGCCCTTGATGCTCCCATCATGTTGGCCATCTCCTGAACCGGGTTTACATTGGGCATATAAATGAAACCGTTTTCATCGGCCATTGCGTGGCCTGGGTTAAATTCGTTTCTTGGGGCGCGGTCATCTGTGGCGATGCCCTCTATTGTCACGCCCCTGGCCTGGTTGTCGGCGGCAGACGCATCCATCAATGTGCTGAAGACGGGATATTTGGGTTTGTAAACTTCCTCTGGCGTGCTCGCTGCGACATCAGCGTTAGCCAGATTTTCAGCGATCAGGTTAATTCTGGTCGATTGCGCAACTAGGGCGGAATGGTTGATTCCGAAAACATTCATTAGGCTCATGTCTATTCTCCTTTTAGAGCTAATCTGAGGCCGTTAATTTTAGAAGACAAGAACTGCAGTCCTGCCTGGTAGTGAATGGCGTTTTCTGTGAACGCTGATAATTCTGTCTCTGGCTCAACGGTGTTGCCGTTTTCGCTTACTTTTTGTGGTATGCGATACATTAGGTCAAAGCTGCCTGCGCCACTGATTTCCATATGCCCTGGTTGGGTTTTCTGAATGTTGGGGCCTGACTGATTAAGGTAGCTGCTAAATTCACGACCGATATCTACATCGCGCGCCTGGTAACCGGGTGTTGCCGAATTTGCGATATTGCTCGAAATAGCCTCTGACCTAGCAGACCTGAGAGCAAGCAACCTCGCATGGGAATCTATCGAATTGTCTATCCAGTTCATCGTCTGTTCTAAATGCCTTATTCATTTAGTAATAATTGTCGCTATTTTCGCCGGGCTAATGCTTTCGTGATGCTCGGGCGGGTTAAGCTGCGGTAACAAGAAGCAATCTTCGTGCCAGAAATCAAATGTCCACTCAAACCGGTAGGCAGACATAAAAGTAGTTGAGTGGCCTGTGGCCGGCTAGGCAAAGATTGCCGCTTCAGTCGTTAAAAGTTGCCGGTAACGTTTGCGCTCAGTGGCTTAGCACTTAATGGGGAGTCAATTCAGGCCCCGGGCTTGATAAAGCGGGCGGTAGCAGCCTGCCGATGCCTTCTGGCGAAAGTGTTTGGGTTACAAGGTTGCTGCGCTCGAGGCGAGATTGGCACAGGTATTGCTATCTTGTTGAGACAGCGTCTACCCGTGAGATCAATGAGTTGCTTTCAACTATCATCAAAAAAGCTGCATACGTACTGATTAGTGCGACTTTGTATTTGTCGAAACGAAACTTTGGCACTGTCGGGATCTCGTCATTTGTCGAAAATTTGACAGGTTTAGGTCGAGCACTGATCATTCTGGCAAGCGTTCTGATGGCATCGTCTGCCGCCGCGAGTGAACGCTACCAAAGCCTGGAATCAATAGGCCAAATTGTTCGCAAAACCGTTAGTGCGATGCCGGTGGTTACTACACTGAGAAACCCTAGCATTGAGGTTCTTCGTCTGAATGATAGGTTGCGGGTGGTCGAATGCCCTGAACCGTTGACTGCCGTAGAACCAGCAACGGGTTTACGTGGTGGCAGAGTTTCCATACGCGTAAGCTGTAAAGGACCTCGGCCCTGGTCGGTTTACGTTATGGCCAGCCTGAAGAGCGAAGTGCAGGTAGTCATCACGAATCGAGCAATGACACGTGGTGAGGTGCTATCGCGGGAAGATATTATCGAGAAAACCGTTATACGGGCGCCGGCGATTCAACCTCTCGTGAGGCAGGCTGAGGAGGCTTTGGGTAATGCCCTTAAGCGTTCGATAGGCGAGGGAGTGGAACTATCGGCGGCGATGTTAAAAAAGCCTACTATTATTCGATCTGGTGAACACACGCTAATCATGGCGGAAGCCGGTGGTTTGCAGGTTCGCGTTACCGGGAAAGCCCTACAGCACGGGGTTGTGGGCGAAATTATTCGGGTCTTGAATTTGTCTTCAAAGAAGACTGTTCGGGGTAAAGTTGAGGCTGATGGCACTATTACAGTCAGTCGATGGTAAAAAAACTAAAGATTTTTCACAGAATGCCGATTAATATCAGTAAGAGAAGTTTTTGGCTGGGTACTACCTTATGACAATGGAAATAAAACCGGGCTTACCGGTCGTCAACCGAGACGTTTCGGGGACTTCTAAGAGCGTGACATCTACAGATGGAGCGACTGTCAGAACAGACAGCAGTTCCGTGACGTTGACGAACGAAGCAGGAGACCTTCTGGTCGCCGAGGACAAACTGGCCTCGCATTCTGCCATTGATCAGGTCAGGGTGGGTGACCTTCGACAGCGCCTGGAAGAAGGTAGTTTCGAATCAAACCCAGCAAAAATTGCTTCCAAGCTCATTGAGCAAGAGATAGACCTACTATCTAGATAGGGATCGGCTTTCCGTTATTGATGAGGAAAGCGTAATGACTACAGCAACAACAAATCCCTTAATGGGTGAATTGGTTAAAGAGTACCAAGGGCTCTGTGGCCTGCTAGTGCAGCTACAGGAAGCGCTCACTGGCGAAAGAGAAGCATTGAGGGCGTTTAGTCCTGAGCGTACCTTCGAGGTAGCCGAGGAGAAATCAGCGGTCGCAAAAGCCATTGAGGACGCTGAAAAGCAGCGGCTGTCGCTGCTCAATCAAATCCCTGAATTGAACGCTCTACCAGGTTCAGGAGAGCTGGGCGCCATGTTCAAAGGCTTTGCACCTCTGGATGAGCTGCATCAGCGCTATCAGGACTTGCTCGAAGCATGCCGAATCGAGAATCGCCAAAATGGACTGCAAATTCGGTTTTACTCTCAGAAAACCGGTGCAGCTTTAGCGACGCTAACGGGTGATGATACTGAAGCAGGCCCAACGTCTTATACCGCTTCCGGTGATAGCAGTGAAGCCAGGTCCGGCCGATCCCTGGGCCGAGCCTAGGTATGTGGCTTAGATTAGCGCTCGAAATACCCGAGTCTTCTATACGTCTCTGGTACGAAGGACGCGTGCAGCAAGTTATCGCAACCGATCATACCGGCAGGAAAGTGCAGTTCCCTATAGGCATACTCAGGCCTTTTATTACCCATGACGGGGTTTCTGGCGTCTTTGAGCTCGAGGTTGAGCAAAGTGGGCGGCTAGCCTCGATAAAAAGATCGGTTACTCGCCACCGGGGCCCTCAGCAAGCGAACAGCTTGATCTAGCTGTTCTGTACCAAAGACGAGACACCTTAAATGCCCCCGCAGGTCGTTAGCGAGTGAAATCGAAGCCGTCTCAATTCCTAAAGTTTCATGGTTTCGAATGCCTTAAAAACATATCGGTTATTTACGTATTATTTTACTTCCAATAAGAAACCTGTCTAAAACGCGGTAACCAATCGTCCGCTGCTGTAAATTTTGCATTTCATGTAACGCTTGCAGCCCAGTAAGAATGGTCGTTACAGCCTTCTAATGAATTCTCGTTAAGAAGGGTTACCAATGGTCACAAACGGTTACTTGTTGTTCCTCCTGCACTTACCTGGGTTTTTTATAGTACCTACATGATTTATCAAACCACATATGTTTTCTCTTCCGATTTGGCCTTGGGGCCTCAATCGAGGCGACCAACAGAGTTAAGGGGCCAGTCATCGGTCTCTCTAAAAAAGGCAGTGAGCGGCAGTGTCGATATAAGTTTTGGGCCTAAAGCCGAGTGCTTTTCCTTGTTGGCAGGGGTTACTAATGGTCACAAACGGTTACTTAATGTTCTTAGTGCGCTTACTTCGGCCTTCTATAGTACCTACATGATTTATCAAACCACATATGTTTTCTCTTCTGATTTAGCCGCGCGAATTCGCTCCAGGCGATCAAGTGAGTTAAGGGGCCGGTTATCCGTTTCTCTAAAAAAAGCAGTGAGCCGCTGTGTTGGCACAAATTTTGGATGTAATGCAGAGAGCTTCTCCCTTTTGTTGGTTTTGGTTGTTTTTTTGACAGCTGAGACCTTTAGGACGATTGACGTTTAAGATGCTGGATAATACGACACGCCTTTTAGGCCAGAGCAAGTTGATGAGCGAAGTACGTAACCTCGTTGAAAAGGTTGCTGCGAGTGAAGCCAATGTTCTGATTCTAGGAGAAACCGGTACAGGAAAAGAGCTTGTTGCCCGCAGTATTCATGAAAACTCAGATCGAAAAAATGGCCCCTTTGTACCCATTAACTGTGGTGCCATACCGGCAGAACTGCTTGAGTCGGAATTATTTGGTCATGAGAAGGGTGCATTTACCGGCGCGGTCTCTGCCAGAAAAGGGCGTTTTGAACTCGCAGAAGGTGGCACGTTATTCCTCGATGAAATAGGTGACATGCCGCTCGATATGCAGGTCAAGATTCTGCGGGTTTTACAGGAAAAAGTATTCGAGCGGGTAGGTGGAAGCAAACAGATCGCTACCGATGTCAGAATCATTGCCGCTACTCACCAAAACCTGGAGTCACAGGTTGACCGGAATGAATTCCGGAGGGATCTTTACTATCGTCTGAACGTATTTCCGATTGAAACGCCACCACTTAGAGATCGCCAGGATGATCTGCCCATCTTAATCGATTCGATGGTAGCGCAGTTTGGCAGCGGCGGTGACCACATCTCGTTTGACGAAAAATCTACTCAAGCGCTGCAGCAGTGCGAATGGGAAGGGAATGTTCGTGAGTTACTGAACGTCATCGAACGTTTATCGGTTCTCTACCCGGCAGAGATAATTGATGTCGAGCGACTGCCTGCCAAGTATCGGCCTTCAGAGCCTTGTATAGATGTCGCGACAGAGACATCTTCAGCATTGAACGATATGGCTGAAGAGGTCGTTGATCTAAAAATGACAGTTCAGAATTTTGAAGCCAGTTTCATTCGTAAGGCATTGGAACTTACTGCAGGCAACGTTTCTCAAGCAGCCGCTAAGTTGAGCCTTCGACGAACAACACTCGTTGAGAAGATACGGAAATATGACATCAACTTTGCGTGATGTGATGGATTCTTGACACTCTAGACTTTCCTCCTCCCTAAACTGCTGATTCTATTGCTCATTTAAAGTAGGCACGAGAATTGCATTTAAACTGACACAATCCAACGAAAAGCCACTCAATGGAATCGATCAGACACCCTACACCCGAGACGAGCTATCCAGCCTGCCTTTCTGAGTCACTGGAAAAACTGCGCCAATCATATGATTTTGCTTCAAGAGAAATAAACGATCTGATCACGGAGCGATCCCCTCAGCAGGTCTCGACCTGCAAGCCCCAACCTCTAGCTGATAGTTTGACCGCTCTGGTGAATGATATGCCGGCGGGCGTCGTCGTGCTGGACAGGCATAACAAGGTCTTACTCGCAAACCCGATGGCAATTATGCTCTTCGAAGTACCGCTTTTGGAGAGTGACTTTTTAGAGGTGATCCAGCAGACGGCTATGAGCATTGATGCTAGCGGTCAGCAGCTCAAGCTTTGGACCGGTCGAAGCCTGTCTATTGTTAGTCATGTTCGACCAACAATGGGTGACCAAATTGTCATTCTTAATGATGTTTCGGCGATGGCAGACTGGTTAGGTCTCGAAGGCGTAGGTCAATCTACTGCGCTCATGGCCCATCAATTACGTACCCCCCTCAGCGCTGCCATTTTGTATCTTGGTCAGTTATCAACTGAATCAAAACAGGCTGAAGTGGCGGTTGATACTGTAGGGAAATTAGGCGTGTGCCTGAAACAGCTTGAATTTTTCATCAACAAGCACCTGGAAAACACTCGCTGGATAAACTGTCCGCTCAAAGATCAGGACGTGTCGTTAAAGGGCGTGCTTCAAGTGTTGGAAAAGACTTTGGCGCCCATTGTTGAAAAAAGTGGCGGCCAGTTCAGCTTGGATTTACCTGATGAAGACTTGGTTATCTGTAGTGATGAAGATGCCCTGTTAGCCGCTTTAACCGCGATCGCCGAAAATGCGCTGGCGATTGAGGACGGCGTTAGCTGCATGGTTTCAGCTACAGTGTCTGGTCGAGCGCTTGAAATTGCCGTCTCGGATAACGGCCCAGGTATCCCTAAGGAAAACCTGTCTAAAATATTCAATCCATTTTATACCACTCGCCAGGGTGGCAGTGGCCTGGGGCTTACAATGGCTTATCAAATCGCTCAGCGCTTTGACGGTGATTTGACCGCCAGCAATAGGCCGTCAGGCGGAGCTAGTTTTCTTTTTAGGCTACCGTTGACGAGAGTCAGGTCTTGTCAGCAATCGCCGGCAGGGAAATAGAAAGATAATGATTTTTCAGGGGCTGAAATAATGAAGCAGCAACATAACGGCCAGATTCTTGTCGTCGAAGATGATACTACATTGCGTGCGGCGCTCTGCGACACCTTGAAAGCAGCTCATTTTAGTGTCCTGGAGGCGAGCAATGGGCAGTCAGCGTTGACAGTTTTGTCTAATGAGCAGGTTGATGTAGTGATTAGCGATGTGCAAATGCCGTCGATGGACGGGAATGCCTTGCTTGATAACGTCGTATCCCTATGGCCCAGCACGCCGCTTGTGCTTATGACCGCTTATGCAGAAATTTCTGCGGCGGTCAGCGCGATACATCGAGGCGCTGTTGATTATCTGGTTAAACCTTTTGAAGCAAAAACGCTTATCGATCTCATAAGCCGATTGGTTTCTGTGACGAAGCAAAAAGCGGTTATTGCCGAAGACCCAAAAACCCAGGCGTTAATGGATTTTGTCAGCCGGGTAGCAGCATCTGAAGCTAATGTGATGATCACTGGCGAGTCCGGTTCCGGCAAGGAAGTTTTCGCCCGCATGATTCATGATCAATCGAATCGCTGCAATGCGCCGTTTGTCGCTATTAATTGCGCGGCTATACCGGAATCAATGCTCGAAGCAGTGTTGTTTGGGCATGAAAAAGGAGCCTTCACCGGCGCAACTCAAAGCCAGCAGGGAAAATTTGAATTAGCCAACAAGGGCACATTACTGCTCGACGAGATTTCTGAAATGGACTTGTCGCTGCAATCAAAGCTCCTGCGGGTTCTGCAGGAAAAAGAAGTCGAAAGGCTAGGCAGTCACACTGTGATTAACCTTGACCTTCGGGTACTCGCAACCTCTAACCGAAATCTGGTGGAGGAGGTCGCAGCCGGACGGTTTAGAGAAGATCTTTATTACCGCCTGAACGTGATTCCACTGGCAGTACCTCCGTTGAGAGAGCGGCCGGAGGATATTCTTCCGCTGGCAAAGTTCTTTCTTGAGAAATACGCCACGGGTCGCTCCTGCAATTTTGCTGAATCAGCAAAAATGGCGATTCATCGGCATACATGGCCGGGGAACATTCGTGAGTTGGAAAACGTTGTTCAAAGAGCCCTGGTGATGCAGGTAGGTGAGAGTATCACGGCGGAGGATCTGCACTTTTCACAGATACCGGGTGGTCAGCAGGATCAATCGGTTTCTGAAACTGGCGCCGGGAATAAATCTGAAACAGGCTTAAAGGGTAATGAGCAAAACCTGATTTTAGAAGTATTGCGTGAGGAAAGAGGCAGCCGCAAAGATACAGCAGAAAGATTGGGCATTAGCCCTAGAACCCTTAGGTACAAACTGGCGAAGTTCAAGGAATTGGGTGTAGAGGTTCCTTAGTCGCTGCGTTTTTGACATATGGAGTAGATGAAAATGAGTTCTGTGGAAATAAATAGCGTTCTCGCACAGATGCGAGCCCTGGAGTCATCCATTGATATGGGTGTCGGGCAAGAGTCCCAATCCATTGGCAGGGCGGATTTCAGTCAAGTGCTTCACAATTCGTTGACAGCGGTCAGCGAAACGCAAAAAAATTCGGCGGATCTATCGTTAGCTTTTGCGGCAGGCGATCCTAATGTGGAACTTTCTGAAGTTATGGTAGCGATGCAGAAGGCCAGTTTGTCTTTTGAAGCCACAACTCAAGTGCGAAACAAACTCTTAAGCGCTTATAAAGAAGTCATGAATATGACTGTTTAGGCACTAAAACAATAACGTTCTAATAAAGATTGAAGGCATATGGCAGAAAATACACCAAGTACAGCGTTACAACAGTTCGAACAAATCAGCCAAATTTCAGCAGTTAGGCAAGTAGGCCTATTGCTGGGCCTTGCGGCGAGTATCGCCATAGGTGTGGGTGTTGTGTTTTGGGCGCAAGGCCCAGACTACAGTCCTTTATATGCCGACTTAACGGCTAACGATGCATCGCAGATAATAACGCAGCTCGAGCAAAGTAACGTCGATTACGTCTATGAACCTAACAGCGGCATGATTTCTGTTGCTGCGGGTGAAATTCATCAGGTCAGAATGAGACTAGCGAGTGCGGGATTGCCGCGCAGCAGCAGTCGCGGGTTTGATATTTTGCAGGACGATCAATCGATAGGTACTAGCTCTTTTATGGAGACAGCTCGATTTGACCGAGCCTTGGAAGAGGAGCTTGCTCTATCTATACAGGAACTTGACAGCGTTCAGAGCGCAAGAGTACATCTGGCAATACCTAAGCAAACAGCCTTTATGCGCAGCCGATCAAAGCCGAATGCTTCGATCGTCGTTGGTTTGTACCCTGGTCGTGTGATGGGGGAAGGGCAAGTGGCAGCGATTGTTTATCTTGTAGCGTCAAGCGTAAGTGATTTGGAGCCAGAAGGTGTAACGCTCATTGACCAAAGAGGAAGCCTTTTGTCATCGCGAAGTAGCTCTCCTGACCTAATGCTGAGTAATGAACAATTTAGATTCAGGCGACAAATAGAAGACAGCTACATGCAGCGTATCAATGACATGTTGATACCAATAGTGGGTAACGACAAGGTTCGAGTTCAAGTCACTGCAGAAGTTGACTTCACTTCCGAAGAACGAACTGAAGAGCAGTATTCTGATAAACCCGCGTCTGTTAGAAGCGAACAGACCCTGGAAGAGCAATCGGCACAAGCAACAGCTTCAGGTATACCGGGTACGCTATCTGCAACCGCGCCAGGAGCAGCGGCTGAAGAAGGAAACGAAAGCGCACAGGGAACATCTTCACCGACGCGAAAGTCAGTGCGCACCTCCAGGAATTATGAACTTGACCGAATTGTCCGGCACGTAAAACAGGGTGCTGGGCGAGTAGAAAGACTGGCGGTCGCGGTGGTTCTTGATAACAAAATGGCGCCCGGGGCTGAGGGTGAGGCCATGGTTGCCACTGCACTCAGCCAAGAGGAGCTCCAGGAGATAGAAAACCTCGTTAAAGAAGCCGTTGGCTTCAGTGCTGCACGAGGAGATACGGTGACTGTGTCGAATATGCGTTTCGCGACACCTGAACCCTTCGACGTGATTGAGGAATCTATTATGGATTCGCCTCAGCTCTGGTCCGGGTTGAAGATACTGGCCGGCTTTATAGCGTTGATTGTATTGATACTCTCGGTGCTACGACCTGCCTTAAGAAACCTATCAGAATCAAGTGGGCGCGCCTTGGAAGCCAGCCAGACCTTACAGCACCAACAGCAAAACAATTTGGCGCTCCAGGG
Source organism: Gammaproteobacteria bacterium (assembly GCA_018645845.1). Taxonomy (GTDB): domain Bacteria; phylum Pseudomonadota; class Gammaproteobacteria; order Pseudomonadales; family Azotimanducaceae; genus UBA9659. Next base: position 31,704 of record JABGVY010000132.1, read on the forward strand.
GCTTGATGGCCAGACGATGGCTCCAGCGCAACAAACCTACGACCTGAAACTGAGTCGGGCGCGAACGATGGTAAACGATGAGCCTACGCGAGCATCAAATGTAATTAAGTCATGGGTGGGTGAAGATGCCTGAAGCTGATTCAAATTTAACAGGCTCTCAACGGGCTGCAGTTTTCTTACTAAGCCTGGGCGAAGAGTCTGCGGCGAAAGTTTTAAAATACCTGGAACCCAGAGAAGTTCAAGCTGTCGGTAAAGCGATGACAGAGATCACCTCGGTGGATAAAGACAAACTTAATGGTGTAGTTGATAGCTTTCTGAATGTGGCAATGGAAGGAACATCCATGGGGATGAGCCCGACTAACTACGTGAAGCGAACCCTGACGGAAGCGTTAGGTGAAAGCAGGGGCAGCCGAATGATCAATCGTATTTTGAAAGGTTCGGATAACTCAGCGGGTCTTGATTCACTGAAGTGGATGGATACTGAATCGGTCGCTGCCTTGCTTCGTAATGAGCATCCTCAAATTTGTGCGATTATGCTTTCTTCCCTCGATGGTGACCATGCTGCAGAAGTTTTGAAGCTGCTCCCTGAAGACGTAGTCCCTGATGTAATGATGAGAGTCGCCAACCTTGACCAGATTCAGCCTCAAGCATTGGCGGAGCTAGATGAAATTGTTCAGACCCAACTCGAAGAGCAGGCTCTGACGCCGGCCTCTAAAGTCGAGGGTGTCAGCGTCGCAGCAAATATTATGGGCTTTCTTGATTCGGAGATGGAAGCAAAAATTTTCGAAGAAATTCAACATTCAAATGCCGAGCGAGCGCTAGAGGTCAGGGACAAGATGTTTATCTTTGAAGATCTCTTGCTTGTTAGCGATATGGATATGCAGCGATTGTGTCGCGATATTGACGACGATAAAAAAGTGGTTGCTCTCAAGGGAGCTACAGATGAGATGTTGCAGAAGTTTCTAAAAGGCATGTCAAAACAACAGGGCGAAATTTTAATAGAAGAATTGGAAATAAAAGGCCCCGTAAAGCTAAAAGAAGTCGAAGAAGTGCAAAAAGAAATACTTACGATTTCTCAGAAGCTAGCTGAAGAGGGAGAGATCGTCATCATGGGTAGAGGAAAAGAAGAGTATGTCTAGCGTGGATTCTGAAGCCGTTAGATGGCAGGGCCCTGAGTTAAAAATTAGCGATCAAGCCTCGTTGGGTGAGCTGGACCCGGAGGCGATTCGCGAGGCTGCGTACACCGAGGGCCTGGCTCTGGGCGTAAAAGAAGGAGAAAAGCAGGGGGAGGCGAAGTTTGCTGCATCTATCGCGACCCTGGGTGCGTTGCTCGAAGGCATTCAGGAGCCTCTTCGAAAAATGGATGACGATTTGGCCAAGGCATTGTCGCTGCTGGTTGCAAAAATTGCGGTGCAATTAGTTCGTGGCCAATTGAGTGTTGACGAATCTATGCTGATGGAGCGTTTTCGTATTGTCGCTAACTCACTGCCCCAGTCAGACGCGATACCTACTTTGTTCTTATCCCCCTCAGATCATCAAATTGTCTCCAACCACTTTGAATCCACGAAAGGCGTCGACCAGGAAGAAGCCTGGGTACTCGAAATGAGCCCGGACCTCGAGCCGGGTGATTGTCGTATAGTTTCCGGTGATTCAGCGATCGAAGCCTTGCTGTTAAAAGAAGCGGAAGAGATTGTTTTAGCGGCGAATAAAAAAAGAGTTGCTTCGGATGAGTGATAAACAAGAGTCAGACTTCTTGCAGAGTCGTACCCAGAGAATAACTAGTCAGATAAGCCGATTGGGACAAAATATAGCTCCTCATCGGTATCAGGTCGAAGGTCGCCTTAGTAAGGTCGTTGGTCTTCGTCTCGAAGCAAGAGGGTGCCAGGCGCCTGTGGGCGGGCGGTGCCAGATCATTCCGCCGGTGGGTGCAGAAATCGATGCCGAGGTCGTGGGTTTCGCAGAAGATAAGATTTTTCTGATGCCTACCGATAGTGGGCTGGGGCTTACGCCGGAAGCGCGAGTTCTTCCTATTCCGCATAGCCAGAAGGCCGAGGTCGGTTTTCCGTTGCTTGGCCGAGTTATCGATGGAGCCGGTAACCCATTAGACAGTGCCGGCCCGATTATACTGGATCATGCCGTACCGCTTGCCGGTACGCCTATTAATCCACTATCCAAAGCTTCCATTGAGGAGCCTCTTGACGTGGGTATTCGCTCGATCAATGCGCTCCTAACGATAGGTCGGGGTCAACGACTGGGACTTTTTGCAGGCAGTGGTGTCGGTAAAAGTACGTTACTAGGACAAATGACCCGACATACCGAGGCTGAAATAGTTGTTGTTGGTCTAATCGGCGAACGAAGCCGTGAGGTACGTGATTTTATTCAACAGACGCTCGGGGCTGAAGGCATGAAGCGTGCCGTTGTGGTTGCGACGCCCGCTGATTCAGCACCCTTAGCGAGACTTCATGGTGCTATGAGAGCAACCGCGATCGCCGAATATTTTCGAGAACAGGGTAAAAACGTCCTGTTACTCATGGATTCGTTGACCCGTTTTGCGCAGGCCCAGCGCGAGATAGCGCTGAGCATTGGCGAGATGCCGGTTGCGAGAGGCTACCCGCCGTCAGTCTTCGCTAAATTACCGCAACTGGTCGAAAGAGCAGGTAACGGTGATGACCGCGGTGGTTCAATAACCGCTATTTATACCGTTTTGGCAGAGGGTGATGATCAGGACGACCCTATCGTTGATGCTGCACGAGCAATTCTAGATGGCCACATTGTTTTATCTCGAGGGCTAGCGGAATCAGGCCTTTATCCGGCTATCGACATTGAGTCTTCAGTGAGCAGATTGATGACACAAATTACTGATCCGGCACAGCAAAAGTCTGCGCAGAGGTTCCTGCAGCTCATGTCGACGTACACCCAAAACCAGGACTTGATCAATGTGGGGGCCTACAACCCGGGCACTGATGCAGAAATTGATATTGCTGTCTCAATGAGACGTCAGTTGCTGGATTTTTTACGACAAGGGGTTGACGACAGAATCGACATGGGTGCGAGCTGTGATGCGCTGGCTGCCTTGTATCATCAAAGTATTGGTCAATTAAACGAGGGCGTACATCATGACGCAGAGTAATCGATTAATGCAGTTGCTCGAAATCGAGCAAAGGCATGAGGAGCAAGCAGGTGAAATTCTGCAGAATTGTAAGCATTCCTATCAATTAGCGAGTGACATGCTCGAACAACTGGTTGAGCACAAAGAGCGCTATATGAGCAAATTGACCCGAAGTAGGTCCGTGGGAGCGACGCCGGAGGAGATGCGAAACTTTGCGAAATTCTTGTCGTCTATCGAAGAGGCGCTGCAGCAGCAGCAACGGCAAATCGATGCTGCATCAAGAGATTTAGAAAAGAGCCGTATGAACTGGCAAGCGAAGCATCAACGTTGTAGTTCGTTGAGCAAGTTGATCTCCCGTCATCAGAAAAAAGAAGCTGATGACCGCCGGAAGACCGCAGAGAGAAGACTTGATGAATCGTTCAGCACCAGGTTGCATCAAAGCGACGCTACTTAATTGGCCAACCTTGCTGTTGGCACGAATTCTGCTATTAACAAGTATACTTGTCGAGAACGATCATTATGCCTGAACTATTTATTGCGGGGTCAGCTTCAGTTACGTCGAATGAAGAGCCATTACAGCCGCAAAAAAAATCTGCCGAAGGGAACGATAGTTTCTCAAAACTGCTTGAGTCAGGTGTAGAAGAAACTAAAAAAAGTGTTGAATTACAAGAAGATAGCGTAATTTCCGCAGTGTCTGGCGATAACCGCGAAGTCACCGAAGCCGCTGTTGATGCTTCAGATGTAGTGAGTTTAGTGCCTGGCGATGTAGATGATGTAAACCTTATCAAGCCGTATATTGGTAGTCCCGATGAAAATAGCGGGAGGCAAAAATTGCCACCAGCCGGCGATTTCTTACCGCAAACCGGAAGGGTTGCACATGCAGCGCCCTTGGCCAGACCATTGCTCGAAGCAGAAGCAACACCCGCTGAGCTGACGATCAAGGACATAGACCCTGCTGTAGGATCATCATTGAATGCGGAAAGAACAATCCCCGAGTTGACGCTTAACGGGTCTTCACCGGAAGGGGCTGCTAACGCCGTTGGTACCGCTAGATTGGACACAAGTTCTATGTCGAAGCCGGTACCATCGATCGAGGCGACGCTGCGGGAAACTCTTCCTGTAGAGGGAAGAATGGCGACGAGTAGCCTGCAACCCAAGAGTCGCGTTGATGAACCGGTACTTAACTCCGCCAATTTTGCCGTTCCAACAGAGCGATCAGCGAGTGTGCAGCCAATTCCTGGCTTGATGGGTCAGATGGCAGGAAAGACCTTGGGAGCCGACAAATATGAGCCCGGAGCCCGAGAGTTGGCGCTATCTAGCCGATTTCTCTCTGCCGGACCGCCGATGCAACCCAGTGAGCCTAAGTCTGTGATTAAGGCTATAAGAGAAACAAGCCTGAACGACCTGCCCGTTGTGGGGACCCGGGGTTGGCTGAGTTCAGGTGATCAAGGCAGGATCCAGGTTGAGCGAGCAATTGGTTCTATAGAACAGAGCTTGCCTGTGCCACCAGCGATCGGTCGGAGTCAGCTAAATATGGCAGCGCCAGTCTTGGCTGACGCGGCAATGCTTGAGTCACCAACAGTATTACCCCAGCAGGCGGCCCCAGCTTTATCTCATGCGGCGATGTTTGAATCACCAACAGCTTTAACCCAGCAAATAGCGTCAGCCTCGCCTCATGCGGCGATGTTTGAATCACCAACAGCTTTAGCCCAGCAAACAGCGCCAGCCTTGGTTACTGCATTAAAGTCTCCTTTTACCGTACCCAACACTCAGGTATGGGTCGGTGAAATGCGTGAAAAGATAGATATGGTCCTGGCCAGTCAGCGAAATGAAATTGAACTGAAACTTTCACCGGCGAATCTGGGCAAGATCGAAGTGCTGATTCGGCGGGACGATGACCAAACCGCGCTGACCTTCTTTGTTAAAAACCCAGAGGTTCGCGAAACGCTGGAGCAAGGACTTGCGAGATTGCATCGAAATCTCTCAGAGCAAGGTTTAACCATGGGCGATACGACCGTATCTGACCAGACTTTGGACGAGCACCGAGACTCGGAGTCTGTCAGGGCCCTCCCTGATGAAAGCAGCGAAGAAGTGGCTAACTCACTTCATTCTGATTTGCCGGGCTCTACTGCTGTCACCAGCACACCGATAGGGCTAGTCAACACCTGGGCCTGACGAGAACCCGTCTGGTCAACACCTGGGCCTGACGAGAATCCGTCTAGGCTGCCCCTGCCAGGTGTCGAATAATCGGCACCTGCCCCTCTGAAAATAGCTAACCTGCTGTTTTTAAACGAATATAATAGTGGCACGACAATTGCATTTAGTCTGATATGTATATTGTTCAAGTTGCTAGTAAAAAAATGCCAGTCGAATTATTCAAGGAGGAATGCCTGTGCGTTGGTTAATCATTATTGCGTTGTTGCTCGTCACTATCATCGTTGGTTTGGCAACTTTCGCTTACTTAGATCACGAGTTCCTGGGAGAAAACAACCCGTTCGCTGGAAAAGAGCTAACGGAAGAGGAGCTAAATGAGGCAAAACTAGATAAACGACCAATTATCTATATTGAAATCCCGCCAATAGTGATCAACTTTTTGTCAGCAAAAGGTTTGCGATATGTACAGATCACTATAACCGTGACGACTCGCGACCCCGAATCAAAAAAAGTACTTGAAGACAATAGGCCGCTGATCCAGAGCGTTGCGTTATCGACGATGTCTGGTTTCACCTTTAAAGAAATACTCGAGCAAGACAAAAAAAAGGAGCTTCTTGTGTTGGCCAGAGAAGCTTCTCTGCAACGTTTTCTAGCAAACAACATGGAGCCAGAGCTTGGGGAATTTCTCCTGACCGGTTTTGTGGTGCAGTGATATGAGCAACGAAAGCATTTTAAGCCCGGAAGAGAAGGACTCGCTGCTAGAGGAGATCGACAAACGACCGATCGATTCAACGGGCACTTATGTTGGTACCGATGGTACGCCCTATAACTTCGCATCTCCCTCTCATAATCTGTTGTCTTCAGTGCCTAGAATTGAGCAGGCAGTCGAACTGTTCTGCGAAAAGTTTGGCGCGAACGTTAGTAGGCTAATCCGGCACCATGCCGAGATCGATCAGGAAGAACTTAAGACCCCGTCGCTAAACGATTTTATGAGTAGTCTTCCTCCGGTGGCATATATTAGTTTTTGTAAAATCCCGCCCTTAAATGGCTATGCGCTTTTTGTTGTTGAATCTTTGCTGCTACACATTTGTGTGGACCGCTATTTTGGCGGTGAGGGCGACGCTAAGAACTTTTCGGAGTCAAAGAAATATTCACCGCCAGCGGCGAAGCTTGTTGCTCAAATGAACGAAGGCTTCTTGGTAGAGCTGAAAGAAAGCCTCGCTGACATCATTGCTATCGAACCGTTTCAGGAATATTCCAATTCGAGCCCCGAACTAGCTTCATTGCCGATAGAAAATGAAGACGTCGCTCAGTTTACGTTCAATATTGGCTTCGCCGGAACCAGCGGCGCCTGCCACTTACTCATCCCTTTTTCGCTTGTTAAGGAGATCAAAGCTCATATCGAGAGTGAAGGTGATTCAGCTTCTCAGGTGGTGGACACTAACTGGCGAAATGCTATCGAAGCGACGTTACAGCAGACACAGGTAGAGCTAAAGGCCATCGCTCTCGAAAAAAAGATCCCCTTAGGAGACCTCGTGGGGATAAAGGTGGGTGATCTATTCCCTATTGGCCCACTAGGTGATGTCACATTAAAAGTCGGGAAGGTGGATTTGGCTGTTGGTGTGGCGGGAACTGCCGAAGGCCAAAACGCAGTGCAAATAACGCAAACCAGGCTCGCTTAACAAACCTCAGTCAAAGGATTTCTAATGGACAACGAACAGAGTAATGAGAACACAGGCAAAGCAGATACAGCTTCAGCGGTGGACCCACATCAAGGGGGGGCGAATAACCACACGGGGCTGGATCCGATACTAGACATACAAGTAAAGATGACCTTGGAAATCGGCAGTACCTCATTGCCTATCCGAGACCTCCTGAATTTGAGCCAAGGTTCATTGGTCACTCTGGACAGCCTGGTGGGGCAACCACATGACGTGCTTGTCAATGGCACGTTGATCGCAAAAGGTGAGGTAGTGGTCACAGATGAAAAATTTGCTATTCGGTTCACTGAGATCGTTAGCCCCAGTGAAAGAATCAAGAGTCTGACATAGGACTGACGATGTTGACCTTAGTTTCTAAACTGTATGCCAAGAAACCCAAATCGAAAATATTTTTGGGCGCGTTGTTGAGTTTTTTGAGTACACCTCTGGTGGCGGCTCAAAATGAAGTTTTATCGCCGGTTAATCCGGCAAACATTATCCAAATGCTATTCGCTCTTTGCTTGGTCCTGGGGCTAATTGCCGCATTGGCTTGGCTCGTCAAGAGATTTGGACTCATTCAGGCGCCTAGTTCTTTGAGTATGCGCGTTCTCTCCAGCTTATCGCTGAGCGGAAAAGAACGTGTAGTGCTCGTAGAAGTTGGTGAGCAACAATTTCTTATTGGTGTTTCTCCTGGCCAAGTTAGCCGTCTTCATACCTTTGACGAGGCCGTTGTGAGCAGTAGCGAAAGACCACCAGCATTAACCGGGGTCTTACAAAATTTGTTTTCCAATGCATCCAGCGTGGAGTCATCAAAGTGAGCTACTTGTTGAAAATAAGTGTTTTGTTGTTGGGCGTGACGTTCATACCCAGTAGTTTCGCTGCAGATGCATTGGAATTGTTGACCATGAGCCCGGCAGATGACGGGACTCAAAGTTATTCGACGTCAGTGCAAGTGCTGCTTGTCATGACGATGCTGACAATTTTGCCGGCTCTCTTGATGACCATGACCTCTTTTACCCGAATTATTGTCGTGTTGGCGATACTCCGCCAGGCTCTGGGGACTGTTCAGACGCCATCTAACCAGATCCTGCTTGGCTTAGCGCTATTTACTTCCCTTTTCATCATGAAGCCTGTTTTTGAGCAAGCCTATGACAGCGGTATTTCTCCTTATCTTTCGTCAGAAATAACATTAGAGGTTGCGCTGGAAAGAGGGTTTGTGCCACTGCGTGAGTTCATGTTTGCCCAAACGAGAGAGACAGACTTGATGATGTTTTCGGAGTTGGCCGGAGAGGCACCTTTTGTTTCTCGCGAAGTGGTTCCTTTAACGGTACTGCTGCCGTCTTTCTTAACGAGCGAGCTAAAAACAGCTTTTCAAATCGGGTTTCTCATTTTCATACCATTTCTTGTTATCGACCTGGTGGTGGCGAGTGTATTGATGTCTATGGGGATGATGATGTTATCGCCAATGATTATTTCGTTGCCCTTCAAAATCATGCTGTTTGTACTTATTGACGGCTGGTCACTGGTTTTAGGTACGCTTGTAGCGAGTTTTTCTGGATGAATATTAATCGTCACAAAAGCATAAAAACGGAGCTGGTACATGAATCCTGAAATCGTGATGGATATCGGTAGGCACGCACTTTGGGTTACGGTCATGCTGGCTGCGCCCTTATTGCTTTCAGCCCTGACTGTAGGCTTGATCATTGGCCTGTTCCAGGCCGCGACACAAATTCAGGAACAGACGCTAAGCTTTATTCCTAAATTGATCTCTTTAGTCGTGGCGTTATTGGTCGGTGGCAATTGGATGATCAATACCCTGGTAGATTTCACCAAGCGCCTTTTCTTAGACATCCCGGGTTTAATAGGTTGATATGCACCTTTCCGCCGATGAAATGTTAGCGCTGGTCAATTCTCTCTATTGGCCGTTCGTTAGATTCAGCGCCCTGTTTGTTGTCGCACCGATTTTTGGCGCGCGGAATTTTCCTGTCCAGGCTCGCGTACTTTTAGCCCTGGCATTAGCATTCATGGTGAGGCCTTTTGTTGAAATTCCTGCGGGGATTAACGCTTTCAGTGTTCCCGGTATGCTGGTAACGGTGACGCAGGTTTTCATAGGTTTAACCATGGGTATCATTTTGCAGATGGTGTTTGCCGCTGTAGTCATCGCAGGGCAAACTATTGCGACCAGTATGGGGTTAGGTTTTGCCGCAACCGTCGACCCACAAAACGGCGTGCAGGTTCCTGTCGTCAGTCAGTATTTACTTATTCTTGCGACCCTTATATTCCTGTCCCTCAACGGGCACCTGATTTTAATAGAAACGTTGGTTAAGAGTTTTGAGCTTTTTCCTGTCAGTTTGCAGCCCTGGCCAGAAAACCTGCCTGGCCACGTAATGAATTGGATTAGTCACATTTTCTCTGGGGCATTGCTTCTCGCGTTGCCCAGTGTCGCAACAATTTTGCTAGTGAACATCGCGTTTGGCGTGATGACACGAACGGCGCCTCAAATTAATGTTTTTGCCGTCGGCTTTCCGATCACAATTGTCGTTGGTTTCATCATGATTCTGATCAGTTTGCCGACGATTACCCCGCTTCTCGAGGGTTTGCTTGAAGACTCTTTCGCCCTATCGTTGACGGTGCTGGGATAACACATGGCTGAAAACGAAAATTCGCAGGAAAAAACCGAAGAACCCACGCAAAAACGTTTAGACGACTCGAAGAAAAAGGGTCAGGTTGCAAGGTCCAAGGAGTTTAACGTTCTGCTGTGTCTGCTGGTCTCTGCCGTTCTAATGCTGATGACCGGAAACGCATTGATGAGCAACTTGATCGATTCAATGACCCAAGGCTTGTCGCTGAGCCCTGAGGTCACGAAAAACCCCGGACATCTTGCGGAGACGGTGATCTCAATCGCCAAGCCTGCTTTTCTGGGAGTTATCCCTCTTCTTACACTATCTATAGTCGCGATCTTTGCAGGCCCCTTGATAATAGGCGGATGGGCGATGAGTGCTGACAATATTACGCCAAAGTTCGAACGCTTCGATCCGATAAAAGGTTTGGGCCGGCTTTTTTCGATGAAGAGTCTGGTCGAATTGGGAAAGTCGATGTTGAAAGTTGTTTTGATCGCCAGTGTCGCCCTGGTAGTCGTTTATTCCATGTTGCCTGATTTTGTCAATCTGGTGAGTGGAACGCCGAGATCCTCGTTGGGCACGCTCGGAGAGTTGCTGTTGAAGGCCTTTTTCGCATTGAGCGCAGTTCTGGTTTTGATCGCCGCTATTGATGTTCCCTATCAACTTTGGCATCACAAAGATCAACTGATGATGACCCTGCAGGAAGTCAAGGACGAAATGAAAGAGAGCGAGGGTCGCCCCGAAGTAAGGAGTAAGCGGCGTCAAATGCAAATGGAATTGTCTGATAAACGCATGATGGAAGCGGTACCGACCGCCGATGTCATTATTACGAACCCGACGCACTATGCAGTCGCGCTTCGATATCAGGATGGTTTATCCAATGCGCCCATTGTGGTCGCTAAAGGACAGGATTGGATTGCATTAAAAATCCGCGAAGTTGCCAAAGCAAACGACGTGCCGATATTTGAAGCGCCACCATTGGCGCGTGCTCTCCATGGCATGGCGAAACTTAATCAGGAAATACCCGCAGACCTTTATGAGGCAGTGGCGCAGGTATTGGCTTACATCTACCAGTTGAAAACAATCACGAAATCTAAAGATAAACTGAAAAAGCCAACCACGTTTAATGTACCCGACACATATATGGAAAATGAAAAATGATTGCTAACCAGCTAACAGCTCCTACCGTTTCTTCCACTATGTTATACGGTTTGGGCACGCCTCTGTTGATCGTGATGCTTTTAGCCATGATGGTGTTGCCACTCCCTGCTTTTGTGTTGGATATTCTTTTTACTTTTAATATTGCACTTGCGCTGATTGTGCTGCTTGCCGCGATTTATGCGTTAAGGCCGCTAGATTTTGGTGCGTTCCCGACAGTTTTGCTGATTGCAACATTGCTCAGGCTGGGCTTGAACCTTGCCTCTACTCGAGTGGTTCTCATGTATGGGCACGAGGGCCCAGGAGCTGCAGGACAGGTGATTGAGGCTTTCGGTAGCTTTGTGGTTGGGGGCAATTATGCCGTCGGTCTGGTGGTATTCGCTATTTTGGTGATTATTAATTTTATTGTTGTCACCAAGGGAACGGGTCGAGTATCCGAAGTTACAGCCAGGTTCACTCTTGATGCCATGCCGGGTAAACAAATGTCGATCGATGCGGACCTTAACGCAGGCGCCATTTCTCAAGAAGAGGCGCGTATAAGAAGGGCGGATATTTCGAAAGAAGCAGATTTTTACGGAGCGATGGACGGTGCTAGTAAGTTTGTGCGTGGCGACGCTATTGCCGGAATTTTGATTTTGTTCATCAATATTGCAGGTGGCTTGATTATCGGGATGGTACAACATGACCTGTCTCTAGATGTTGCTGCAGAAAACTACATCCTGCTAACGATCGGAGATGGTCTGGTTGCTCAAGTACCCTCGCTGCTGTTATCAACAGCCACGGCGATCGCCGTCACACGGATCTCGGATCCTGCTGAAATGGGTTCTCAAATACTGAGTCAGCTGCTGAACACTCCAAAGCCTTTATTCGTCGCCGCGATAATTCTCGGGACGCTTGGTCTGGTTCCTGGGATGCCGAATGTGCCTTTCCTCGGATTAGCCATGGCTCTTGCCGGTATTGGCTATGTGGTTTCGAAAAAAGACGTTGCAAGCCCCGAAATGGCCGACGACCTGATTGCAGAAAAGCCCGTCGAAGATGAAACCTTGGAGTTGGGTTGGCAGGACGTACCGACCTTGGACGTGATTGGTCTGGAGGTCGGTTACCGTCTGATTCCACTCGTCGATAAAGGACAGGGTGGTGAGTTACTGACACGTATTCGTGGTATTCGCAAAAAACTTAGCGAGGATCTGGGCTTTCTTATTCAACCCGTTCACATAAAAGACAATCTGGAGCTGGACCCCCAAAGCTATAAGATTGCGTTGATGGGTGTTCCTTACGCAAGCGGTACGGTCTACCCGGGTAAAGAAATGGCCTTAAATGCTGGTCAAGTTTTCGGTGAAATCAAGGGCATCGCTGCCAAAGACCCTACATTCGGCCTTGATACTGTTTGGATAGACCCAGGGCAAAGAGAGGAGGCTCAGTCGCTGGGCTATACAGTGGTGGATGCGAGTACCGTGGTTGCCACGCATTTAAGCCAGGTTCTTAAGTCGAATGCTGCGAAATTTTTAGGTCACGATGAAGTCCAGCAACTTCTTGATGGTTTGGCAGGTGTCTCTCCGAAATTGGTCGAAAGCCTTGTGCCTGATCTCGTTAGCCTTGGTGGTGTTTTAAAAGTTATGCAGAATTTGCTCGAGGAAGGCGTTCCTATTAAGGATGTTCGATCGATTGCCGAAGCATTGGCAGAAGGAGCGTCAAAGAGTCAAGATCCCGACACCCTAACAGGAACCGCAAGAATTGCTCTATCTCGCTCTATCTATAATGAAATCAATGGGTTAGAGAGCGGTTTGGATGTCATGTGCCTGGCTCCGGAGTTGGAACAGATATTGCATGAATCAGTGGGTGGGGTTCAGTCCGCCGGAGGCCTTGAACCTAACTTAGCAGAAAGGATGTTGGCGCAGATCAATGAGAATACAGCAACAATGGAAGCACAAGGCAAGACGCCAGTATTACTGGTCGCGTCGACGTTTCGATTGTGGCTATCTCGCTTACTTCGTAGCAACAATCCAGGCCTATATGTTTTGGCCTATGAGGAAATCCCGGCAGACAAGCAGATTAAAGTCGTGGTGACAGTTGGAAACTAAACTCGATAGATAACACCACCTAGCAGAATGAAAACGGAGTGATGAATGGAAATTAGGCGTTTCAAAGGTAACGACATGAGAGAGGGGATGCAACAAGTCCGAAGCTGTCTCGGGGACGAGGCTATTATTCTGTCTACGCGCTCGGTCGGTGACCAAGTCGAAATACTGGCCTCCACCGAGAGTGCCGTGCTCGCTATCGCCAAGGAGGAGCACTTTCCTAAGCCCGTCGTCGAATCCGAAGAAACACAAAGCACAGAAAGTGACAGGTCGTCTCAATTTCTGGGAGAGGAGAAGCTGGCGCATCTGGAAACAGAGATAGTTGAACTTAAGAATATGCTTTGTCAGGAGTTAGGGCGACTTCAGAGGTTTCCGGAACCGGTTTCAGGACATCCGGATTCGCTGGTAACACGTCTCGTGAATACCGGCATGTCCCACTCGTATGCGCAAGAGCTAACCGCGACCTGGCGGCCAAAACCAACGACCATGGGCCAACTGGGTGCACGCTTGTCCGCATTGATTTCGTCATGCGATGAAGAGTGCGTCAGTGAATCGGGTATACATGCGTTTATCGGTGCCTCAGGCGCCGGTAAAACAACCACAGTCGCTAAGCTAGCGGCTCGATATGCATTGAAATATGACCGAAAGGATATCGTCTTGATCAGCACTGACCGGTTTAAGATTGGTGGTCAAGATAAGCTAGAGGGCTATGGGCAGCTATTGCAGATCGATGTGATGGCAGCTAACAGCGTCCAGGAACTGTCAAAGTTGCTACGCAAATACAATAACCGGCGAATGATATTAATCGACACGGGGGGCATGACGCGCCATAAACGCGACGAGCTGCTTTTCAAGTATCTCGGTGGAGCTACTGTAAATGGCAGGAAAATACAAAATACCCTTGTGGCTTCCTCATCCAGTCAACAGAATCAGCAGGATCTCATTATCGAATCATTTGGTCGGGAAAACCTGTCATCTGTGGTGTTAACCAAGACAGACGAAGCGATAACTCTGGGGGCTGCGCTATCAACGCTTACCAGGCACCGGCTACCTTTGGCTTATCAGGGAAATGGCCAGGGGCTATCGGATTTGGTGCTTCCTGATGTAAGAGAGCTGGTCCAGTCTTTTTTGCAGGGTTTTCAATCTAAAGCCAAAATAGAAATGCAGCATGTAGAGAGCATATCGTAATGGATCCAGCTCACTTACCCTCACAAACATCTTTGCCGCGTGTTATCTGTGTCACGAGCGGCAAGGGCGGCGTTGGTAAAACCAATGTCGCGGTCAACCTTGGAGTTTCTTTGAGTAAGCAGGGTAAAAAGGTTTTGCTTCTGGATGCTGATCTGGGACTTGCGAATATCGATGTCTTGCTAGGTTTGAAGCCTCAATATACGTTGCACGATGTCTTGTCGGGTGAGCGGTCTATTCAAGATATCATCATAGACGGGCCTGATAACCTCCGCATCATTCCAGCTAGTTCTGGCATTGAGTTAATGAGCAACTTGTCTCATGCCCAGCAAGCCAGGCTCATTCAGGCGGTCTCTGATCTTGATATCCAAATTGATTATTTGATTGTTGATACCGCAGCAGGGATTGCCAAGGATGTGATGGCATTTGCTTCAGCTAGTCAGGATGTGTTGGTCGTGATGGCAGATGAACCCGCGTCGCTTGCCGATGCCTACGCCTTGATCAAAGTGATGAGCAAAAGTCATGCGGTAAAGCGATTTAATATCCTATGCAATATGGTTTCCAATGAATTAGCAGGCAGAGCACTGTTCGATCGGCTGGTGAGCACTACCGATAAGTTTCTCCAGGTTAGTTTGACACACCTGGGCTCGATACCTGCGGATGACTATTTACGCAAGGCTGTCAGGACCCGTAGCGCAGTGGTCAGCGCTTACCCAAACTGCTCGGCTAGCAAATGTTTCAGACGCCATGCTGAATCGATAGACAATTGGCAACATCAGGATCTGTCAGGCGGCATTCAGTTCTTTTTTGAACGCTTTTTGCAGGTAGAGAACTGATCATGGATCCGACCGCCGTTTATACCGAGGCAGTAAAGCAGCTCGATCATGAGAAGATTGAGAAGAGCATACCTCTGGTTAAAAGAATCGCTTTACATATGAAGGCTCGGTTGCCCGATCATATTGAGCTTGATGATCTGGAACAATCCGGAATGGTTGGATTGATTGACGCGGCTCGAAACTACGTTTCCGGAAAGGGTGCCAGCTTTGAAACCTACGCTGGTACTCGCATAAAGGGTGCGATGATCGACGAACTCAGGCGCCTGTCATGGGCCCCTCGATCAGTGTATAGCAAAGTGAGAGAAATTAATGAGGCTATCCAGGCTGTCGAGAGCAGAGAAAATCGAGCCGGCACCGACAGGGAAATAGCCGAATTCCTGAATGTGCCAATCGAGGAGTATCAAGCGGCTCTCGCAGCAACAGCGGGTTGTCAATTGCTTTTCATGGAAGATAGACCGGAAGAAGTCGAGGAACAAACGGCGTCGGAGCATCTCAATCCTGTCGATATTCTTCAGGACGACAGTTTCAAGGACTTATTGGCGCTTGAGATTGACTCGTTACCGGAAAAAGAAAACCTGGTGATGGCACTTTACTATCAGGAAGAAATGAACCTGAAAGAGATAGGTAAAATCCTGGAAGTCAGCGAATCCAGGATTAGTCAAATTCATAGCCAGGCACTGGCACGATTGCGATCGAAAATGAGCGACTGGGTGAAAGAGAGCTAACATGGATTTTTTAACGATTATAGGCATCGCAGTGGCTATGACGGGCATTTTTTATGGCCATCAATTGGAAGGTGGTGACGCTATAGGTGTTCTTTCTCATCCGATGTCATACGTGATCATTCTTGGCGGTACGATTGGCGCTACCTTGACGCAAACACCACTGCCTCACCTTATCCGAACGATCAAGTTAACACCCTGGCTGATTAAGCCCCCGGCTAATGATTACCCGGCGATGATAGGCGAGATTGTTGAATGGTCGCAAACCGCCAGAAAGGAAGGTTTGCTCGCGCTGGAAGACAAACTTGAGACGGTTACAGACCCCTTTACCAGGAAAGGCCTGCAGATGCTCGCCTCTGCTCGTGAACCGCAGGCGATAAGGGCTACTCTAGAAGCGGAACTCGATGCAATCGAAGAACTGAATATGTCGGCGAGTAAGTTTTATGAAGCGGCTGGCGCCTTTGCACCGACGATCGGCATTATTGGCGCTGTAATGGGACTCATCATGATTATGTCTGACCTCACAGATCCCAGTAAGCTGGGCGTTGGTATCGCCGCGGCATTTGTTGCGACAATCTACGGGTTGATGTTTGCCAATGTGTTTTTTTTGCCGATGGGGGTCAAGCTGAAAGTTTATATCCTGGCACAGTCTAAATACCGTGAGCTCATCATTGAAGGGCTACTACTCATTGCCGGGGGAGAAAACCCGAGATTTATCGAAGAGCAATTAAGTAGTTATGTTGCTGAATAATTATGATCTCTTGTGGTGAGAAAGTTGGGCGAAAGCGCTGATGACTATTGCAATGGAAAGTAGAGATGGCCAGGAAAAAACGACCTGAAGAACATGTTAATCACGAAAGGTGGCTGATCTCCTACGCAGACTTCATCACGTTGCTGTTCGCTTTTTTTACTGTGATGTACGCAATTTCTGTGGTCAACGAGGGTAAGTTCAAAGTGTTGTCCGATTCGCTGCAAGCTGCATTTAACGACCCTACACGATCCCTGGCTCCGATACAGATCGGCGAATTAGTGCGGGCTCCAATAGATATGAAGGACAGTATTCGTGCGGAAAGCAAGCCGGTTGTCGCTGATATATCAGCGGATAGATATCTTGTTTATCATCTTCCTGAACCTGAGGACATTGACGAAATCACGGAGGAGCTCCGGGTATTGGCGGCAGAAATTGAAGAGGTGCTGGCTGAATATATAGAGCGCGGAGAAGTAAATGTCCTTTTGGAAAATCTCTGGATAGAGATCGAAATGACAGAACAAATGCTTTTCGATAGTGGCAGCGACAAGCTTTATGAATCCGCATTTCCCGTTTTGGATGGTTTGTCCGAGACGCTCCGGGAAAAAACGAACAAGATCCACGTTGAAGGGTTTACCGACAACATGCCCATCAATACCACGCGCTTTCCTTCTAACTGGGAATTGTCCGGTGCCAGAGCAACGACTGTTGTCAGGCGCCTGGAATCTAAAGATGTCAATCCCACGCGGCTCGCAGCGATTGGTTATGGCGAACATCAGCCAATTGCAGACAATACAACGATTGAGGGACGTGCAAAGAATAGACGCGTAGTCGTGGTGGTATTGGCGGAGTTTGATCGGGATCAGGAAACGCTCAATAAATTCGAAAAAGTAAAAGGCAACGTCTCAAGTACCGATATTGCAAATTACTTGTCAAACCCGAAGGACGAATCTGGAGAGGCAGTGGCAAGTGAAACCTTGCCAAAAAATCAGCCTGTCGAAATAGATCCTTCTACCAGTGAAGCCTTGCCAGCGAGCTCAGCATCTCAGAGCAACGCACCCTACCCTGCATCAGGATACTCTCAATGATCAGGAAGCTTTCTGGTATCTTGTTTTCTTATTTAGCGATGACGCTAGCGTTGGCGGAAAACCCGCCAGAACCAGAGTCCTCCTCGGACACCGTCGTACCCATCGAGACTGTCGAAATCCGAGATGCTTCGGGGGAGCTTTTGCTGCCTGGGGGTGGCGTCTATCGCGGTGAGATCTTCGAACACATGCCTCAGGGTAAAGGAACCATTAGCTATTCCAATGGCGAACAATACGAGGGCCATTTTCTGGACGGCAAAAAAACAGGGGAAGGGACGCTGAGGCTCGTGACTGGGGATCAACTGTCTGCTTTTTGGGTTGATGATCGTCGTATGGGGGATGTTAGCTATCGTTTCGCAGATGGCCGAGTTTATCAGGGCGAATTGAAAGCAAAAAAAGCACATGGTTACGGCGTGATGAATTATCCATCAGGAGAAACCTATACGGGTTACTGGGCAGAGGGAGTGCGCCAGGGTATGGGATTGCTGGAGGAAAACGGTCGAAGCTTTATCGGCGCCTTTGCCAATAATCAGCGATATGGTAAGGGGTATGAGGCAGTGGCCAATGGTTCTGGAAAAGCAGTGTGGTGCGAGAATGGAGAGTGTTCGTCTTCTCTATATATCAGATTTGCCTATTTTTTATCTCGACTCAGGCTGGATAAAGATGAGGTGCCATTTAAACCCTAAATCAGTGAAAACTCTAGAATGATGTGCACTCTTCTGTTCTTGGCTCGACCCATGGCTGTGGCATTAGACGCTATCGGTACAGTGTCTGCGTGACCTACGACCTGTAGTCGAGAAGAAGAGATGCCTTCCTGGACCATTAAACGAGCGACGCTCGCGCTCCGCGCTGAGGATAGCTCCCAGTTAGACGGGAATATGTGATTTGAGATGGGTTGGTCATCTGTATGACCTTCAATAGAGATAACGTAATCACCCACAAGTATCGGCGCGATTGCGCGTAACACTTCCGCGCCGTTGCCATTTAGCGCTGCCTGACCATTAGCAAAAAGAGTGCTCCCCTCGATAATGAGTTCAATTTTTTTCGCCTGGAGGTCAAGGGTGATGTCGCTTTCGAGTCCCGCAACCTCAAGTTGCTGTGTCAGCGTTGCCATTTGTGATTGTGCCAACTGGTCTGAGGCAGTTGAGGGGTCTGTTTTCTTGCTGGGGCCGGACATTGACTCCGCGATTATTGTTTTAGCTTCGCTAAATTTTTCCGGTGTAAAAGTAGCGAAACTGGTCAAAATCACAAAAAATGCCAGGAGCAACGTGATGGTGTCGGCATAAGTTGTCATCCAGTCATCCTCATCTCGCTCGATGGGCCTGCTATGCGAACGTATTCTGGTTGGTTTTTTCATGTTTTGGCGAGCCTTTGTATGTTGGTTCTCTGACATTTTTATCGATGGCTGACTAGCTGGTCTGATGTGCACAAAGACCTGAGCATTTCTTTTATGTAGGTCGGGTTGCGATTCTCACTGATCAATTCAATTGCTTTCAATTCTAATCCAAATAATTCGGTCGCTGATTCAACTCGATTTTCAAGGATGAGTGCATAAGGCTTGAAAATCAGATTAGCCAGTACGACACCGTAAAAAGTTGTGATTAGAGCAACAGCCATGTTGAAGCCCAGTTGAGAGAAATCGCTTCCGTCCATGCTGGCCAGCATGTTAACCAGCCCAAGTAGTGTGCCCACCATGCCGAAGGCGGGCGCTGCACTCGCCATTTGTCGCAGTATGGCTGCTTCCTGATGTTTGTGGTCTTGCGATTGTTGAATCCTCCACTCCAGAGTAGTGATCAAGCCTTCGGAGTCTGTTCCATCGACGAGCAGTTGCATCCCTTCTTTCAAAAAAGGGCTGTTAACTTTTAGTAAGTGTTGTTCTAGCTGTCTTAGATCGCCTAAACGATATAGTTTGCTCAAGTTAGCTATCTCTTTTAGGTCTAGCCCGTTCTCTTCTCGGCCAAAAAAAGCATCGGTGAGAGACTTCTTAAGACGCATTAAGCGTTGGAAGGGATTGCTCACCAACACTGCTGACAGCGTCCCGCCGATGACGACCAGTAAACCGGGAAAGTTTAAGTAAATCATGGCGTCCTTAGCCGTCATGGTGACGGCTAGACCGACGATGGCGCATCCGCTGATAAACCCTAGGAGTGGCAACGCTTTGCGGGAGCCTGACTGGTTCTCCGAGGTAAACACAGCCTTGCTATTTTCGGTCGAGCGATTGTCGCGAGGCCGCTTGGTGAATTGTTCTGCGGGAATATCCGGGACACTGGCTAAACGGTTCATGTTATTTTGCATAGAGGTCATCCAGGTCATGTGGGTTTTGATAAGGCATACACGAACAATAAAAGTCCAAGGTAAGCGCTGATAGGATGCTAAGTAACGGTATGTAACTATTAGTAATCGTTTGTTATGAATGATGCCTGAATCGTTCTAGCAAACGACCTTCGCCTGTATAGGTTTAGCGCGGGCGAAGTGCAGCTGAACGAGCGAGTTTGCTGGCTGGTGCGTAATTTGGCCGCAGTCCCTACAGGCGCCTGCTGCGGGTAAATCAGCTGGGGGTTCTGTGGCGCGGGGAAATTTTTGTGGGTTGTCTGGATCGGGTTGCGAAAATTAAAGCGACTTACTTATAGTGATACGCGGTCTCTTTCGGGAAAGGCCCGCCATGGGTTTGTTACACATTCCATCTAGCGGCCATGCCAGACTCCCGGTTCGTCGATCTGACAAGTCTGGTTCTGTTAGCTAGTGAAGCTGGTAGCTGCAGGTAGCTAGGGAACCAGTGACACTAACAGGGCAATGAGTAAAAACGCATTCAGCCAAATAGAAATCGCGATCCAATTGGTTTTTTTTGACTTTTTTTGTGCCAAAAATTTGTCGTTTTTTGCCCGCAGAGCAGCCTGTCTAATGTGACGTTGTTTGTTCAACTCTGCAAGCGTTTCCTTGGTTACCCATTCTTTTTTGCCCGAAGACCTGCGAATTTCGACAAGTTTTCGAGTCGAATCGTCTAAAAGTAAAGTTTGAGAACTCATTTTTCTTGTTTCCTGGTTAAATGGTCTGGCACAGGTAATGCAAAAAACGTGCCGTTTTCTATGCCTACCAACTGCACTAGTGCTTGCTAGACTTTTAGTTGTTCTGACTAGTTATCGTCCAGGCTCAGGTTTTCTTTAGCTTTTTTCGTATTTTATTTTGATCCTGGGGCTTCCTGCCCCATATTGCCCCTGGTGATTGATATAGGATTTGGAGTCACCTCGGGACAAGCGGAGCGTTATAACCCGATCTCACTTCGGGCAAACCGAATAACAGGCGGTCGATTAGCGATTGCAGAAGGCATCGTTGCACTAAGTCCGGCCTCATCGTTAGCGTCATGCCCGCGTATTTCAAACAGACCGCACCTTTCCTCGTGACCGCAGAGGGAATATTCGGCATGGTTTGAACTCACAAAGTAGGGTTTCAGCGCATTTATCATGGTTTCAGAGCACCTGGTTAGCCCCGGTTGAAAGCTGAGCAGGGGGCACAAGCTATTTCGGAACAAATCGTCTCGTAATTTCTGGAATAAAAGCGAACAAAAAGCTAAAGAAAGGCGCAGGCGGGCCGTTAACCACTTCGGAACCTACAAAAACCGCTGCGAAAAGCCTTCGCGGCCGATAGGTGAAGAGAAGAGGGAAATGAAAATGAAAATGAAAATGAAAATGAAAATGAAAATGAAACTCAAGCAAGCGGCCTTGGCGATTGCGATATATACGATGACGGTAAACGTCTTCGCAGCTTCGGATGGAACGCTTTCAGCGACCAATAGCACTGCGACCCTCGCAGTATCAATGGAGGTCAAGGACATGATCCAGATTACGTCTGATGACGCTTCAGATACGGCTTTCTCGTTTGCTGACGCTACAATTAGTGATGTAGCGGCAGATGGTTCGGAAACAGCCGTCGTTAGGTCTGGTGCAGAAGAGTTTTGTGTTTTTGTAAACGGCGGTGGTGGATACCAGCTGACCATTAGTGATAGCAATACTGCGGTTACGAGTGGAGTCTTCAATCTTGCTTCCACGACGACTGGCGTCACTGACAACATTCCTTTTCAAGTAACCTACACCGCTGCTGGTAAGGATGCGACACAAGCGAAACTCACTGCCCGAGGCACGAATGCCGTTGACGGCACTTTGGTGACGGGGTTTTCTGGCTATAGTGCGCGATTTTGTGAGGGAGCCAATAACCTTGCAATTTGGGTGGATCTTCTTGAGAGCGATATGCTGAACGCGGATACCGCCGAATACTCCACGACGCTGTCTTTCCTGGTTGCCGTAGAATAGCGCCAGCCTGGGATAAGACCGCTAATTCGTGGTCGTCAGAAGAGCCCGACAGTGGATGGCTGGTTCGGCAAATGGACTGAAGATCCTCACCCGCAATGGGGAGCCAATGAGCCGGCAAAGGAAAGCTGCTGTAGGCTTTTAGGATACCGCAGAGATTAGGCAGCGTTGATCGTAGCTGTGTAGATAGTAGCTAGTGTAGGTAGTAGCTAGTGTAGGTAGTAGGTAGTGTAGATTTACGCTGCCAAAGAACGATGAAGGGGGGAAACCCCAGGCCCGCTGTCCTGAAGTGTTGCCGCTTATCGGGATGTACATGTGAAAAAAGTAACGATCTAGTCGTTTGTCAACGCAACTAAAATCTGGTGAGTACCACCTGGCGCCGATATTGCTTTGATCTCGCCTTGAAGCCATCGAAGAGATGAGGGACGATGTACTGGCACATCAAGTCTTTGTACATTCGCATTTGACATTTGATTTCACAACGCCGGTAGATTATGAAGCCAGCCCTACCAAAAGGTCCTAAACTGGTCGGCCACTCCGGGGGTGAGCAAGCCGTCGTTCCCACCGATCGTCCGAAAAATTTACCGGTGTTTTGTTCACGACAATGCATATGGGCAGTGGCAGCGTGCATGTCAGTCATGAGTTCCATGGCGCTGGCCTCTGGTTTTACTTTGGATATACCCAACGTTACCTTCAGCAATTGGTCGGACGATGGCGCAGTGCAGGAGGTGGTAGATGACTGCGCCTACTCCTGGAGCGGTAA
>JABGVY010000452.1 GCA_018645845.1 Gammaproteobacteria bacterium
CATCTGTGGGGCGTTAGTCTTGACGAACGGTGAAGGTGTGCAGGAGACGTTTGGACCTGGCGAAGTGGTGTATGTTTCAAAAGGTTCAACGTTGACATGGCATATCACCGAACGGCTTCGGAAGTATTACATGACGTCTTCGTAGTGGGAGGGGACGGAGTTTGGGTCAACGATTCCCTCAACTGCGGACTGGCGGCAACCTAAAGAAGACTGGTTGCCCGGGGGAGGATAGGAATTATAACAGGGCTTTTCGATCGAAAGTCTGAGTATCGAATCAGATCGGTTGCCTGCTTGTTTTATGAGAGCGTGGCGCCGTATGGCTAGTGTTACTAAAAAAAGCATAATAAGTTGACTTGAACAGGGGACTAACAAGCGAAAAAACTAAATGTAATTAGTTTCTATTTAAGCATATTTTATTCGTTGTCTTCTCTTCATTGAACACCTCACTAATGGTGATAATATCACCTTGGTTGGTGTCCGGTTTTATTAGACCACTACAACCATGCCACGTATTTTTAACACCGTGCATCCAGTAAAGCGCGGCCAGTTCCATGCCGAGTTTGCCGGTAAAGAACTCAATCTGTTCTTTAATATTGGCGGTCGTTAACGCCAGATGATGTAACCCTTGAACCTTGTTCATCTCTAAACCCTCGTTAACTATGAGTTACTGAATCTTCCATCAGGTTCTGGGTCGTTAGCAGCACCACCTGATCACAAATGTCGTTAATCGATTGGCGACAATTCAATCCTGGGGCGGATTTACTCCGGTACTTTACCCGGGGTAATTACTCCGACCCGGTTGTTTCAGCGGCAGTTATTCAAAGACCTGCAAGCGCACTATCAGTAATTTAGTCGGTGGTCGCTCTTGCGCCTATCGCATCGACGTCCATGTGTTTTAGTCCCAGATCGGCAACGATCTGGAATGCCTCACCAGTCTTACCCTGCAAATCTTCCGGTCTATGGGCATCCGCATTCACAATGACATTGACGTCATAGTTGCTGGCTTCTTCCCAGAAAGGTAACCAGGGATACAGTGGAAAAGGATTATCTGATGCTTTGGCGGTTTGTTTGCGTATACCCAGTGCATTGACCTCAAGGCCAACGCCAGTTTCTGCGGCGGCGGCCATGATATCCCGGGTGCAGGCGGTGCAGTTTGCATCCCATTTTTCGTAGCAGTTACCGAATAAATCCGGGTGTGCGATGAAATCAAAAACGCCAGATTCCATCATCTTGACCGTGTAGTTGCCAAACTCC
The DNA here is from genome assembly GCA_018645845.1 of Gammaproteobacteria bacterium. Classification (GTDB taxonomy): domain Bacteria; phylum Pseudomonadota; class Gammaproteobacteria; order Pseudomonadales; family Azotimanducaceae; genus UBA9659. The sequence goes on from JABGVY010000452.1 coordinate 1,255, forward strand.
ACCAGGGCTTTGGCAGAAGTCGTGCCACCATAGGTGCCAACCCATTCGTCGTCGGCATCGAGGAAAAAATGCGCGGCACCAATTAAATAATCAAACTTGTAGTCGCCCAGCAGTTCATCTTCGTACCAGGTTTGTTGCTCCGGGATATATTCACACTCCATGCCTTTAACGACTCGAAGCTCAGGGTACTGTTCACGAGCCTTGTCGATCGCTGCGGTATATTCAGGTAGGTCTACATAGTGCATTCGTGCAGCCAGCCAGCGATCATCAGGTAGTGCGGAATGGTCAGAGATACCCAGGGTTTTCATGCCGCGGGCTATGGCCATCTCGCAATAGTCTGCGACGTCGCCCTTGGCGTGCTTACATCGAAAGGTATGGGTATGAAAATTGTGTTGAAACTCGCTGTCTAACATTTAGCCCTCAGTTAATTGGATGCGCCCCAAAGTATACTGCTTTTTTATGCACATCATTGCCGGCGCAGTGCCTTGAAGGAGGCAGCCCCCTAAGCGATTACCACTTTGATGGCGAGCAGGTTTCCAGTCAGAGCGCCTGGGTAAGGTTCTGTCCCCGTTGGCAGTAGATTAATCACGACGGCAGTCGCAACAAAGAAATAGTGGGCCCAACTCTACCCCGACACTTTACACTGGTCCGTCACGTTGACCCCACTAATTGAGAGATCCGGGAATAAATGGCAAGATCTTGCGTGAGCAAGCGAAATGGGGGGATACTCAAGCTGAGAATAGAGGCGCAGACACTTCGCCGTCGATACAGGAAAGCAAAATGAGAACTAACCTTATTACATCCCTTGTGTTTCTTGTTGGGATCACAACGCTTATGCCACTCAAGGCTGATAAACCCAACGTGATATTAGTCATGTCTGACGATCAGGGCTGGTCGCAAACCGGCTACTATGGGCATCCTATCGCGAGGACGCCCAACCTCGACGATATGGCGAAGCGTGGTCTGCGGATGGATCGGTTCTACTCCGGTGCACCCTTTTGTGTGCCCACGCGGGCGACGGTTCTGACGGGCCGAACCAATGCCAGAACTGGTGTACTTCCAGGTGGTGCGATGAACAAGCAGGAGAAGATGCTCGCTACAGCCTTCAGGGAGGCGGGATACGCCACCGGACATTTCGGTAAGTGGCATTTGAGTGGCGCTGCGGACCGCCGGGACACCGCGGTTCCGGCCAGTAATCCGTACAATCCGGGGGAGCATGGCTTCGACTACTGGCTGAGTAAATCCATACAGTTCAATCTAAACCCACTGCTCAGTCGAAACGGGGTGAAAGAACGGTTCGAAGGCGACGGTTCAGAAGTGATCGTTGATGAAGCCTTGAAATTCATCGCTGGGCAAACCGACAAAAAGAAACCTTTCTTCGTTGTAGTCTGGTATTCGACACCGCACCGGGACTTTGAAGCAAGCGAAGAGGATGTCGCTCCCTACCTCGGCCGAACCGATGACAGTTCAGCGCTACAGCTGGGCGAACTTGCTGCTATGGATCGTTCTCTTGGCACATTGCGCAATGGGCTGAAAGACCTCGGCATCGAAAAAAATACGCTCCTCTGGTTCACCAGCGACAATGGAGGTCTGCCTGATGTCGCTTACCGACCAGACCTTCCGGGAGTCCATCCAGATACAACCGGTCATTTGCGGGGGTTCAAGAAGGATCTCTATGAAGGGGGTATACGCGTACCCACGATCATCGAGTGGCCGGGCACCATCGAGCACAGAGTGTCTCACTATCCGTCCGGCACCATCGATATGTTCCTGACGCTGATTGATATCGCAGGTCTCGACCCGAACGCAATTAACGCGGTAAACGACGGTGTCTCTTTAGTGCCTGTAATCAACAACGAAGAACCCCCGCAACGCGAAAAACCGATGGGATTCAGGGTTAACGCCGGCTACGCCTGGTTGGATAATGACTGGAAGCTGGTGCGAAACTATACCAGCGGCGAGGATGGCGCATTCGAACTCTACAATGTCGTTGGTGACCCGTCCGAGTCCAATGATCTGATAAAGCAGCGGCCAGACATCGCGGCACGAATGATGAAAGAGCTCATGACCTGGAACGCAAGTATCGAGAGGAGTATTGCGGGTGCCGATTACCAGAAGTAGCTGATTGAAGAATAGTGGGGTCAACGTAACGCAACGTAACGGGCCGGGGTAAAGTGCTAGAGTAATCTTACATAAACCAGGCCTGTACCCCTCCAAACTGCGATGAGGTAACCCTCACATGAGCCACGTCTCCCAGCGGCGAATAGTGGAGGATAGGAATTATAACAGGGCTTTTCGATCGAAAGTTTGAGTATCGAATCAGATCGGTTGCCTGGTTGTTTTATGGAAGAGTGTAGCCGTATGACTAGCGTGGTCCAGGTCGGTGGTGGTTGAGCGTGTTTCTGTTCTGTCTTCGCGCAGGAAGCCGGCACCTTGAACCATGCTCGCAGCCTGTCCTCAACGTCGTAGGGAGTCGAGGGCGATTTGTTTGTCTGGGGAAAGAAACGCTAGTGTCTCATGCAATGGCTTGAACAGATCAGCAAATAGTGGGTCTTCTAGAATATCTTCACCGAAAATCTCAGGGAGCAGCAAGCGTTTTTCCTCTTCGTTGCTAAGGGCGGCGATCACCGTTTCGTAACGGTCACGTTCGGGTCGTTGCCAGTAAGGTGTTTCAATTTGTCGAGACTGCTCCTGGGCAAGAAAGTCACGATTGGTTGACGCGTCAAGTAGGCATAGATCAGCGTTCCGTTGATCACCACCAGGGTGAGAATCAGGATGTTCTTGATCATGACGGTGCTCCTCGATGGCTTTATACAGTTACCGAGCAGAAATCTGTCGTTCTATTGCTAACCGAGGACAGTACCTTCGTTTTGAACCATCCATGTTTGATACATGTCGGCGTAGTAACCCTCTAATGCCAATAACTCTTCATGAGTTCCAATCTCCATAATACCCAGATGATTGATCACCGCAATGATATCAGCGCGCATGGCGGTGGCCAGACGGTGCGCAATAATAATGGCAGTTCGTCCCTCAAGCAGCGTATCGAGGGCCCGCTCAATCTTTGATTCGCTTTGCTGGTCAACGTTTGAAGTTGCTTCATCAAGAATCAGGACCCGTGGTCTACTAAGAAAACCCCGGGCGAGAGCCAAGAGCTGCCGTTCGCCGGCTGACAGTGAAGATCCGCGTTCGTGACAGGGTGTGTCGAGACCGAGTGGCAAGCGATCAATCATATCGCTAATGCCGACCGCCTGGCACGCTTCAACAATTTCCTCGTCCGTCGCCTCAGGTCGGGGAAATCTAATGTTTTCTTTGATGGTTCCGTGAAATAGAAAGGGTTCCTGTGGCACCACACCAAGTTGACGATGCAGAGACTCGATGCTGATGTCTTTCACGTCCATGTTATCGATCAGAATCTGACCTGAAGTTGGATCGTAAAAACGTGCAATTAGCTTTGCGAGGGTCGATTTTCCTGCGCCTGTTGGTCCTACAAAGGAGATGCTTTGACCGGCTGCAATGTGCAGTGAGACATCCTTTAGCACTTGTTCAGAGCTGTTATAGGCAAAGGAAACATTTTGGAGTTTGATGTCCCCCTGCATGTCGTTGATATCGACAGCACCCGGTTTCTCTTCAACGGAAGGCGGTGTGTTTAAAAGGTTACGTAGTTTAATGACCGCCGCATTACCGGATTGAAACTGGTTGTAAAGGTTAACCAGTTGGCTGATTGGTTTAAAGAATCTTGCCACCATATTGGTAAAGGCGACCAGTGCGCCGACGGTGAAGGCGCCGTTAGGATCCAGAGTCGGGTTGACGTCAAGCAAAATATAATAGCCTACCGTCAGGATAATAATAGTCGTGGTAACATCAACGAACATCGTGCCAGAGGAATATAACGATGAAATTTTTGCTGTGAAATTATTGGCATCACGATAATCACCGACGGTATTCCGATGCTTAATGATGTTGTGTTTCATTCTGTTGAAGGAAATCACCAGGCGCATACCAGATAGGCTTTCCTGCAAGTCAGAGAGCACTTCAGCGATGCGGTTGCGAACGTTTTCGTAAGCCTTGCCAGACACACTTTTGAACCAGACGGTCATGACCAGCATGATCGGTGCAGATATCATGATAAGAATCAGCGTGAGGTCCACATTAAAAGACAACAGGATGCCAATGATGAAAATCAGTGACAGGGTTTGTGCGACAAGATTGACAAGGCCAGACTGCAGTAGGTTTGATAGTGCTTCAATATCGCTCGTCATACGACTCATTAGTCGTCCGGCTTTTTCTTCAGTAAAAAAGTCCAGCGATAATCTCTGAAGATGCGCAAAAACGCGTATTCGTAGTTCATACACCAGGAGTTGGCCCAGACGGCCGACGTAGCGTTGCCTAAATCCGCTCACCACGGCGGCAATAAACAACGAGGCGATCCATATCACAGCAACCCAAAGTAATACCGTGAAGTTTTTCGGGATAATGGCGTCATCAATCGCGACCTTGACCAGATAGGGCCCCATCAGCAATAGCATCTCCGTGATGCCTACTAGAAGCAACGCGCCGAACATGCGGTATTTGTAGGGGGCAAGAAAATTCATCAGGCCGAAGGCGGCATCATCGGGGGCGCGATGCTCGAATGTTAGTTCAAGGTCGCTGAAGTCGGGCTCTTTCGCCATCAGCGCATTGGTTTTTTCCCTGACTTCAGGTGGAATCCCTGCGAAGGGTAAACCGTCGGATTTTCCCTTGCCGTCGCCATGTCCATGCCAGCCGCCCATCATGATGGATCACCCTCGGTAGTGTCTTTGCCCTGTAGGCGTATTTGTTCGGTAATTCTGCCGCGATATTCTCCATCGGACTCATCATCAATATTGGTTTCTGTGGCTTCTTCGACTTCTGAAAGATCCTGTTGCGACAGTATTTCACTGTACCGTGGTACCTGCGCCAGCAATTCTTGATGCGTACCGGTTGCCAGCACCTTCCTTTGATCAAGTAAAATCACACGCTCTGCAAGGCTAATGGTGGAGAGTCTATGAGCGATCAGAATAGTCGTGCGATGCGCCATAAGATTAACCAGCGCATCATGGATAGCGGACTCTACTTTGACATCAATCGCGCTGGTCGCGTCGTCAAGTACCAGAATCGGTGGGTTAACCAATAAGGCGCGGGCAATTCCCAGGCGCTGGCGCTGACCGCCGGAGAGCGTGTAGCCACGTTCTCCGACCACGGTGTCATAGCCTTTACTGGTATGTGTAATGAACTCATGTGCCTGAGCAGCTTTTGCGGCTGCGATAACTTCGTCCATAGATGCTTCGGGTCGCCCATAGGCAATGTTATCCCGGATGCTAATAGAAAATAAAAAAGGATCATCCAGCACCTGTCCGACGTGATAGTGCAAATTCTTGAGGGCCAGATCACGAATGTCGACATTATCAATGGTAATAGTACCGGTTTCCGCCTCGTAAAATCTCGATAGGAGTCGCGCGATGGTCGATTTCCCAGAGCCTGTACGTCCTACGACGGCGACAGTTTCTCCCGCCGCTATGGTAAAACTCAAGTCCTGCAGAATAGGCTCGTCGCCATAGGCAAAATTCACATGGGAAAATTTCAGGTGGCCCTCAGGATTTAACAGGGCCACGGTTTCCGGTCGGTCGACGATTTCAGGTTTCTCATCAAGTATTTCGAATACTCTGCCCGCGGAGGCTTTGGCACGTTGTTCCATCTGCAGCAACATGCCCAGTAAACGAAATGGCATCTGGATCATCATGATGTACATGTTGAAAGCCACGAGGGAACCCAATTCAACCTCACCTTGGATAACAAGCCAGCCACCATAGACCCAAACCATTACCTGCCCGATTACGGTAATGTTCTCGATGACCGGGTTGTAGATAGAAGAAACGTCGATAGAGCGCACCTGTACCCATTGCAGTTTCTTAGCGGCCTTGGCGAGAAGATTCAGCTGGTGGTTTTCCTGGGCAAAGGACTTGACGATCCGTTGGCCATTGATGTTTTCATCGACAATGACAGCGACATCGGCCTGGTGCGCCTGCGTCAGCCAGGAGAGTGGAAACATGATCTTTCTGAGCTTCATGCTGATCATATAAACGATGGGGGTGGTAATTAACGCTGCTAGGGTGAGTGTCACACTCACGGACAACATGTAGGCGGCTGCAAAAACGAAACTCATGATCGTGGTAAGCATCATCGGTGCCATCATCAGAAACATCTGGATTGCTTTGATGTCACTGTTGGCGCGTGAAATGACCTGCCCCGTTTGAATCCTGTCGTAAAAAGAAAAGGAGAGGGTGACCAGGTGATTGTAAATTGTTGACCTAAGATCTGCTTCCAACTGGTTGGAGACACGGCTTAGCTGATAGTTACTCAGAAAACCAAAGACAAACCTGAACAGTGATAGCACACCTAGACCGGCAATGAGTGTGAGGAAGTATTCCGGTTCGCTTTCTGTCACTGCCGCCGGAAGCACGTTGATGATTTCGCCAATAGTGGCGGGTAATGCTATACCCAATAGCATGGTGACAATGGTCAGGGAAATCCCAATGGTGAACGGCCATTTGTTAACCAGCAGAATAGGGACGAGACGCATGAACCAGTTCTTTGACTGGTCAGGGTCGACGTTGGCACGAGGATTCTCGAAACGCGGCGTGACACTCACCGGTTCGAAATTGGGGTGTTCAGCTGTGTCTGTTACCGGCTCAGCACCGGAATAGGTGGTACTCAATTAGGGTGTCTGGAAATTGTAACGTTCTACTATACCACTAAATATAAAACCTATGTCCGGGATATGTAAACATCCAGTTAAGGTACATCCCCCAAAATAGCCGGGCAGTAAAACAACGTGAATTCATTGTGCGTAATGAGCATCTGACATCTCGGCATTAGTCGTCTCATTTGGACGTCTAACCATAGGTCTCGTACGCAGCCACTTAACTATTGCCCTCATCGCTGTGCCTGGGTTCTTTGCCATCTCGATTGGCACTTACCGGACACTATATGCAGATCACCGATACAACCAAAGGCCCATCGTTGAAGCGTATATCAGCAAGCAATCGGGTTTTTCGATGCATGCGGGGGGTCCAACCAGCGGAAAAAGCTTGAGCGTCTCTACCGGTATATAACGCGTCCTGCGATCGCTGAGCAACGGTTATCATTGGCCAGCAATGGCAATGTAATCGTCGC
>JABGVY010000454.1 GCA_018645845.1 Gammaproteobacteria bacterium
AAGGATCGAGAGTATTTGTCGATCAATAAAGTTAAAGGTGTAAACGACGACTAAAACGCCAAGCGTGTAGCGCTTTACATTCTCACTAATGAGGGGCTGCGATACTTCAGACAATGGGATACCTAATAAATATGGGGAGAGATGACAGTGTTAGAAGCAGATAGTATGTATTAACTACCATCGCGTAAAGGTTACCCAGCACCTTAATGATGCCTGAGAGCGTCCTGCCGATCCGAGATTCTGATAAATTCCTGGTTCAAACGCCAGGACATTGACCTGATTTTCGCTCAACGAACCACTTTCGCGACCGTTTCATGTCGCCAGGCAAAAGCAGACTTCACCCGGAAGTAACCGCAGCAGCCCGGGAAATATCGAGCGCCTGACGCCTGGCAGCTTCCTGCTACTTCTTATTGCTACTTCTTATTGCTACTTATAATAAAGGTTTTAGGTTGTTCCAAGAAACAACACCATCTCTTCTTGCGTTATTGTTCTTTAACCTGCTAACTGCCCCTGAAAAAATTTTGCCTAACTGCCAAAACTAGATTCGACACAATGCCATTAGTTGAGCACCGTTGATGGACCGCGCCACTTTAAAAGAACTGCTAAGACTTGCTTACCCGATGATCATCTCGCAGGGAGCGTTCGCAGTGATGATCTTTACTGATCGTTACTTCATGTCGCTAGTTAGTCCAACACACATGGGGGCATCACTGGGCGGCGGAGTAGCATCGTTTTTTTGCATGTCGCTGTTTATTGGCGTGCTCTCCTATAGCAATGCGCTGACCGCACAATATTTTGGTCGGAAGCAATTCGACAAGTGCAGCCGTGTAGTGACTCAGGGGCTGCTTCTAACACTTTTTTTTGCGCCTTTACTCGTCGCCATCGGCTACCTTAGCCTGGGTTCATTCGAGTTCATGGGGCATGCTCCCGAACAAGTGGTGCTTGCGCAGCAGTACTTTATTATCCTGATCTGGGGCGCGAGCTTCAGTCTCGCCAAGACATGCATTGCCTCGTACTTTTCAGGAATTGGTCGAACCCACATTGTTATGATTGCAGACACCGTGGGTGTCGCGATTAACATTCCACTCACCTGGGCACTGATCTTCGGCTACGGCGAAGTCCCGGCATTGGGAATTGCCGGTGCTGCTTATGCCACCATTATCAGTTCATTAATCAGCCTATTGGTCTTCTGCTACTTCTATCTTGAGACGGATCACGCTACCAGCTTTATGGTTAAGCAGTCGTTGCAGCTGGACCGAGGTATTCTGCGCCGCTTCGTCCGCCTTGGATTTCCTTCTGGCGTTGAAATGTTTCTTAACGTTGCCGCCTTTAACTTGTTTCTGCTGATGTTCCAGTCCTACGGAATTGCGGAGTCTGCTTCTGCGGCAATTGTGTTCAACTGGGATATCGTTTCTTACGTACCGATGATCGGTCTCAACGTCGCAATTATCAGTTTGATCGGTCGATATATCGGGGCCGGCGATACGACACTCATGAATCAGGTGATTCGGATTAGCTTTACACTTGGCCTGGGTTACACCAGCATCGTGGCGCTCCTCTTTTTTCTGGGCAGAGAACCCCTGGTAGCAATTTTCCTGACAACCGGTAGCTCAGACGAGATTCAAGCACTCGCCTCTTTTATGATGGTTGGTTTAGCGACCTACGTGATGGCCGATGCCACTATTCTGGTTGCCGGTGGTGTACTTCGAGGTGCTGGTGATACACGTTGGCTGATGTGGGCAAGCGTACTGATTCATTGGTTGATGCTGCTCGTACAGTACTTTGTGATTAAAGTATGGGAGCTGGGACCGAAAGTTTCCTGGATAGTGTTCGTCTCAATGATCCTGGTGACAGCCATTATGTATATGCTCCGGCTGGCGAGTTCACGTTGGCGAACACCAGAAGCTTTTGCCAGGGTCATGTCAGAACAGTAATTAATGGTGCAGTGGGTCTGCGTGCCACTGTGTAACTGTAAAGGGTGCCGGTACCCTTAACCTCCTTCCAGGCGCCGCAGTCGTCGCATTGTTGCAGTTGGCAATCTGACGGCCATCAGCCCTACCCATTATTTGTCGGACGCCTTCAACGGGCTCTGACATACCACCGGCCATCCCTGCCGCTTGCCCCGCACCTGGTTGTCCATCGTGAGTGTTGACCGGAAAACTGCCAAAGTTGACTTGCAGCCCCAGATACTCAGCGATGATCGCCGGGGCAAACATGCTGGACTCGGGGATTGCCTCGCAACACAGACCATCAACATCGTGTTTGCTAAGCCCAGCATCCGCAAGTGCCAATTGAGTCAGTTCTGCCCATTGCTCCAGGAAGAACTTCCGTTCGCCCGTGTACTTCCGAACATTTTTGTAATCTGCGACGCCGGTTACAGCCGCACGACCCTTCAGACCCATCACAACAATTCCTCTCATCGAGAGGCGCTACTATCGCAGAAAGGTATTGAGATAACGAGGCTGTCATCCAGCGTGTATATCTCGCAAAACGCTTCTTATAGAGATACTAACTTGGGGTTACTCAACAATCGTAAACCCCCGCGGTCAATTTCGAACCCGTAAAGTCTTTACCTACTATTTGCACGCATCGTTACCAAATCGGTAATTAATTTCCAATTGGATAATGGTTTTGAGAATAATTTTTCTATTCATGAGACTTATTTACCAAAACTATGGAAATGGCTGGCGAATGCAGATAGATTGCCCCCTCCGAAAGGGGGAGAGAAAAATCATGATTAAGAAAACACATCAAAATTCTAATATTGCGTTCATCGCAATGGTAAGCGGAATTTTTGCTTTTAGTTCAATATCAAACAATGCAGTAGCCGAAGATGCCACGGCAAATAACCTGGCCATCGATGAAATTATTGTCACGGCTCGTAAAAAAGATGAGTCAATCCAAGACGTTCCACTAGCGGTTACCGCTATCACGGATCAACTTAAAGAAGGCAGTGTCCGTCGTTTAGAGGATATTCAAGCGTTTGCGCCTAACCTGTTCATTAATCGTACACCAGGTATTGCCAGTGGTGCCGCAATCACGATCCGTGGCGTTGCATCACTAGAAAGTGACAAGAGCTTTGAGCCCTCTATCGGGGTTGTGATGGACGGTATGTTCCTTGGAACCTCAAGTGGTGTGCTACTTGATAATTTTGATATCGAGCGTATCGAAGTGCTCCGAGGTCCACAGGGAACACTGTTCGGAAAGAATACAACCGGCGGGATCCTAAACGTAATTCGTACGCCAGTTTCCTTGAATGAAAGGGGTGTTGATCTGAAACTGACGGCAGGTGAGTACGGTCGTGAAGATGTAAGCGCCGTCGTTCAACTACCCATTATTCAAGACACGCTGGGGCTTAAATTGTTTGCCGCCAAAGTGGAGCATGACGGCCACGTCCGCAACACGACACGAAACGAAGACGTTGGTGGCGATGATAAAACTAACTACGGGTTCACTGCGCTATGGACCCCGACGGATAGTTTCGATCTGAAAGTGCATTACGAAATTATGAAAGATAAAAGCGTACAGGGTGCTTACGTGAATCGGAATAAGGTAGGAGAGTTAGCGTGTACTCTTACTCTTATAGGCTTTGACCCAGCTAACGGCTGTGAAAAAGACGCCAACGACGGCCCCGACAAGACCGAGTCAGACGGTAAAAACTTCAGTGACAACGACTACAAGTCAACGATCATCACAGCGAACTACGACACCGATGCCTTCTTGTACACCTACATCTATTCGAACCGCGACATGGATGAGCAAAACATGCAGGACTTCGATGGTGCCCCGGTTCATTTGTTGAGGATGAACTTCTTCAATGACTGGGAGCAGACCAGCCACGAATTTCGGTTAACGTCGCAGTTTTCAGATCGGGTTCAATTTATCGCCGGGGTCTATGACTGGGAAGCTGACTTTGAGCAACGCTGGGACGTTTATGACTTGTTCTATCAGCTATCACGCCTGGGCAACCCAACGTGGGCGCCTGGCAGACAAGGCGTTCCCGGATACGTTGACGTTTTCCCCTGGGAAGATGACGTCGCTGGTAACAATGGCCAGGCTCAGGTAACCGAGTCCTTAGCCGTGTTTGCGTCTGCAGACTGGTACCTGAACGACGAGTGGACACTGACAGCAGGCTTCCGCTGGACTGAAGAGGAAAAAGACTTCGTCGGTGGCGCCTCTGCGCCGGGTTACTACCCAGACCGTGGTGAG
>JABGVY010000097.1 GCA_018645845.1 Gammaproteobacteria bacterium
AAAAAAACCATTATTGGCTGTGAGTCTGTCCGAGGAATATGAAAAAATCCGGATAAGGAACAGCAACCGTTCTGCAAAGAGCGACGCGCTGAGCTATCTTGCGTCTGTTGCCAACAAGGCAGTGCTAAACTGGCAAGGGTACCAGCCACCCATTCCAACATTTACGGGAACCAAAACAATTACTGATTTCCCAATTAAAGAGCTTCTGCCTTTTATCGATTGGACTCCATTCTTTATCGCCTGGGAACTCGCAGGGAAATATCCAAAAATTCTCGAAGACGACGTCGTTGGTGAACCCGCCCGGCAGCTGTTCGATGATGCACAAAGACTCCTAAACGAGATCATCGACGGCAACTTACTCCAGGCAAATGCAATTATCGGATTTTGGCCCGCCAACTCAGATGGGGATGACATTATCGTTTTTGATGATGACACGCGCTCGACGATCAAAACGAAGCTTCATCATTTAAGACAGCAGACGAACAAACCGAACAATCAAGCTAACTTCTGCCTTGCTGACTATGTGGCGCCAACGGATACTGCTCTCAACGATTATATTGGCGGCTTTGTGGTCACCGCTGGCCTTGGTGCTGACGACCTGGCCAAAAAATACGAAGAACAAAACGATGATTACAGCGCCATCATGGTCAAGGCCCTGCAGACCGACTGGCAGAAGCTTTCGCCGAGAAGCTGCACCACCTGGTTCGCACCGAGTACTGGGGCTATTCAACTTCAGAATCACTGAGTAATGAAGAATTGATCAAAGAAAAGTATCAGGGTATCCGTCCCGCCCCGGGATATCCCGCCTGTCCTGATCACACTGAGAAAGGAACTTTGTTTGGGCTTCTGAATGCAACTGCCGAGATTTCGGTCAATCTGACTGAACATTACGCAATGTTCCCTGCCGCCGCTGTTAGCGGCTTTTATTTTTCTCACCCTGAATCACGTTATTTTGGACTGGGGAAAATCGATAAAGACCAGGTAGAGAGCTATGCAAAACGTAAGGGACAATCTCTTGATATCACCGAAAGGTGGTTGTCTCCTAACCTTAAGTACGCATAATAATGCCCATGCGCGAAACCTCTGAAAAAGACCAAAGGCCTGCTACGGAAGAAGCTCACGAACCCCGGTTTTGGGAAGTTGTGATGAGCGTACTGGCGGCCGCACTGGGCGTCCAGAATTCAAAAAATCGCGAACGGGATTTCACCAGAGGGAACCCTCTAGTGTTTATTGCCGCTGGATTGATCTTTACAATCTTGTTCGTGCTAACACTGATTGGCGTTGTGAATCTGATTCTTTAGCGGGGCTTCACGCTTTAGCCAGATCTGCCAGCGACCGTCCCAAAACAGTCGCGTCCCCTAGGGCACGTAGGACCTGACCGCAAGACGCCTGGTCATCATTTCGTTCGATTAGAGGACTACTCGGCTAATCCTAAAATGATAGTGGGTCGCTAGAAATAAAGAGGAATTCTTAGACGTGACGGTGGTGGTTCGAAATCACACTCACCGCACCCAACCTGATCGGGCCAGCTCCTAGCTGGTGGGCATACCCGCTAGCCAGTAGATAATGGCCAGCACCGGAAGCACCACTACTGCAACTGCTGCAGATGCATCTGCGAAGCCGTCATCGTTTTCTGGTTTTGTTGATTCGTCGCTCATTTACGTCCCTGAATGTAATAATTTGATCGAAGCGATTATACGATTGAATCAAGAAAAATTCAGTCAATATTCTGAATTTCGAAGCTGCATTGGTAAACATTCAACGGCCGTTTTGCACCGCCATCACTGCCAGCCCCAGACTTGCCCTGCAACCCACCTATACCAACGACAGGAAACTGCACCCGGATTTGCGGATAATATGCTATCGTCGAGTCAGTATTTAGATTCCAGGTGGAGGCCCTTTTCTCGACCTCTTTAAATAGTGGCAACGACTGTTTGTTTGGGCATTATATATACCAACTATCTATACCAACTACCTATACCAACTACCTATACCAACTACCTATACCAACTACCTATACCAACTACCTAAAGCCAACTACCTAAAGCCAACTACCTAAAGCCAACTACCTACAGCCAATTACGAGGAGCATTTATGACAGTAACCAGCACAACAGCGACTAGCTACGATATTGTGATCGTTGGTGCCGGCTCTGCCGGGATCGCTACGGCCAGTAGCCTGCTAAAGCGCAATGGTAGCTTGCGCGTCGCCCTGGTAGACCCCTCCTCTGATCACTATTATCAGCCCGGTTGGACCATGGTAGGAGGTGGTGTTTTTGAGCCAGAATCGACCCATCGAAAAACGGTTGACCTTATACCCGCAGGTGTCGACTGGATTGCTCAATCGGCGACGGGCTTTGCCCCCGATGACAACTCCGTGTCTTTGGACAATGACACTTCTCTCATCTATGGGCACCTGGTAGTTGCGCCGGGTTTAAAGCTGGACTGGAATGCCGTTGAAGGTCTTGAAGAAACATTGGGTAAGAACGGTGTAACCTCGAACTATCGCTACGATCTTGCGCCATACACCTGGCAATTGGTGCAGGGCCTGAACAGTGGTAAAGCATTGTTTACCCAGCCCCCGATGCCGATTAAGTGCGCTGGCGCGCCGCAAAAGGCATTGTATCTTTCGGCCTCGCAATGGCTGAAGAGCGGAAAGCTCTCGGACATTGATATCGAATTCTACAACGCCGGTGGTGCACTGTTTGGCGTGGCGGCCTACGTACCCGCTCTCACCGCCTACATGGAGAAATATGCAGTAGGAATCAATTATCTGCACAATTTGATCAAGGTTGATGGTACCAGCAAGACGGCATGGTTTAAAACCGCCGACGCTGAGGGTAACGAGCAGATTGTCGAATCCCGTTTCGATATGCTGCATGTTTGTCCACCCCAGTGTGCCCCTGACGTGGTTAGAAATAGTGACCTTGCCGGCGACGGCGGATGGCTCGAGGTCGATCCCGAATCGTTACAGCATAAGCGATATCCCAATGTCTGGGGAGCGGGTGATGTTATGGATACCACAAATGCAAAAACTATGGCCGCGGCCAGGAAACAAGCGCCTGTGGTCGCCCAAAATATTTGTAATGCAATATCAGGTCAAGCACATTCTGCGGGCTACAAAGGCTACGGTTCCTGTCCGCTCACGGTTGAGAATGGCAAGATCGTGTTGGCAGAATTTGGCTATGGCGGCAAGGTCACCCCGACCTTCCCCGCCTGGTTGAACGAAGGCACTAAGCCTACCAGGCTCGCCTGGTTTCTAAAGGTACGAATCTTACCCATTGTATACTGGCACGGGATGCTAAAAGCACGGGAATGGCTCACGGGACCATAATATGGAATCATTAAACTCTGCCAAAATTAAATCCTCTAACAGGAAAAATACTATGAAGATATTTCA
>JABGVY010000455.1 GCA_018645845.1 Gammaproteobacteria bacterium
AAGTGAAAGCAGTACCAGCGCAACCAACCCGTAGATCGTGATAAACAATTTTCTCAGGCTCGTCCAGTCGAAGATAAAAAGCGCAATAACGGCACCGACCAATATGCCGCCGGTTAACCAGCTGAACTGTTTGGTTACGTCGGTGATGGATTGGCCGAAATGCTCTGCCATGGGGCCTGACAGTATTCCTATGGGTGCCAGCATGGAGGAAAGCACGAAGTACGTGAGGAACGATACCAGTGTGATGACTGCCTGATTGGATTTGGGTGACATAGTGACTCGAATACGGCGTCAGTAAGAGGATAGTGTATCGATTCGGGCACGATAAGCCCGATGGTTTCCTGTTGAATTCAAGTATCTTAACCCGTTCTGTTTGTTACGACATTACTTCAGAATAGAAATGGGCTAGAGTGATTTAGCGAGCCAGTTCTAATGGTTCAGCTCAATACACACAGTTGCAGGGAGTAGAATGAAGAATATCGGCAATATCACTCTAACAGCGTGGGTCGTCACCATCATTTTAGGTTATTTTGGGTTTGGCGCATGGCTGTATGAGGCTATGGAAGGCATGGACAGATCTATGCTGCCTTTGGCGCCTTCCATCGCTTTTGCAATTGGCGTGGTCACCAGTATCGTCCTGACGGTGATGTGGGCGCAAAACCTGGGCAGCGATGGCTCGCTGGAAGATAAGCCAAGTGGGCGAAGAAAGTTTCTATTGGGCGGAGCCGCTGTTACCGGCGGGGTTCTTGGTGGGACGGCGGCAGTAGTTGCAAAGATGTCTCCCTGGTTGCAGTCCACAGTACCAATGATGAACGAAGTCGGCCAGGAAGTGTTGACCGCAGAGACAGCGCATGAGCGGTGGAAAGGGTCAACAATCGTCAGCAAGAGACCACTGGGTTCCACAGGATTCATGGTGTCAGACATTTCGCTTGGTAGTGGCCGAATCATGCGTCACACCCATCCGGAAGACCTGTTTCGCGAAGCCCTTGACCGGGGTATTAACTATATAGATACGTCACCGGATTATGCCGGAGCCATGTCCGAAACCACGATTGGTAATGTCCTGAAGGATAGAAAGCGCGAAAAACTGTTTGTGGTCACCAAATGGTGTACCTCAGAGGGACACGTTCGGCAGGGATCGAGTCCCCAAGACTATATTGCTGCGCTTGATGATAGCTTGCGCAGGTTGCAGACAGATTATGTTGACCTTGTTCATGTCCATGCCTGCGATACAGTGGAGCGACTGCTGGATCCGAATATGCTTGAAGCGTTCGAGATAGCGAAAGAGCAGGGCAAAGTACGATTTCTTGGTGTATCGACACATACACCAAATCTTGAAGAAGTGGCTAACGCCGCAATCGACAGCGGCAAGATTGATGTGATGATGTTGGCATACCATCATGGCGCCTGGCCGAAGCAGCAGGAAATTATTAAAAGAGCTGCTGAGAAAGGTATTGGCATCGTAGCAATGAAGACCCTTAAGGGCGCTAAACATCGGGGCATGGTTGAGTTCCAAAATGACGCCACGTCCTATACTCAGGCAGCGTTCAAGTGGGTAAACTCGGATCCCAATGTGTCCTGTTTGGTGGTTTCGTTCTTTGAAAATGAGCATCTGGATGAATATCTGCATGCCTCTGGCCAGTCATTGACGGAAGCAGATGTTGCTGTTCTGAATAAATACGACGACCTGATCGCGGGCACCCATTGTTTCTCATCCTGCGGCGACTGTCTGAACAGCTGCCCGGAGTCCCTGCCGATCAATGATGTGCTGCGTCATCGTATGTATTTTGAAGATTATGGCGACGAGAAAGAAGCGATGCTGCTTTACGCAGCGCTGGATAAACAGGCGGATAAATGCGTCACCTGTTCAGCACCATGCACGGGTGCGTGTCCGCAAGACATCGATATCAAACTCCGTATGGTCGGCGCGCACGAACGCCTGACTATGATCGCTTGAAGTTAAATGACTCATGCCAGAAGAATTGCTGATTCATCCTGATCCGCTTAGGGACTTCCGCGTGGAGTCGCTGACTTTCCTTGGCAGAACCAAAGACGTGTATGTGTTGGGTGAAGGGCCGGCTGTTATCGTGATGTCAGAAATTCCCGGTATCTATCAACTGGTGGCTGATTTTGCTCGTCGACTCTGTGCGGAGGGCTTTACGGTCTGGATGCCGCATATGTTTGGTGAGGCTGGCAGGGTTCCCAGCAAAGGATATGCGTTAGCATCTATGGCGAAAGCCTGCATTTCCAAGGAGTTCTACGCTTTCTCAGCTAACCAGTCGAGTCCGATTGTAGACTGGCTGCGTTCGCTTGCGAGACATGCTCATGAGCAATCCGGTGGTAAGGGCGTTGGCGCAATTGGCATGTGCTTTACGGGTAACTTTGCGTTCAATTTGATGCTTGAGCCATCAGTGCTTGCCCCTGTGTTGTCTCAGCCATCTTTGCCGCTTGGCAAAAAGGGTGGTATGCACATTGCGCCCGATGAGCTTCGGTGTATCAAGGCCCGGCTTGAGGATGAGGATCTCACCGTACTTGGCTACTGTTTTGAAGGAGACAGCTTCTGCAGGAAAGAGCGGTTTGATGACTACCAGGCCGCACTGGGTGATCGATTCAAAGCTACAATGCTGGCTGCTAAATCAGCGAGACCGGGAACTGGCCAGCCTCCGCATAGCGTCGTCACCCGCCACCTGATCGACGAAGATGGTGAGCCCACCCGAGCCGCCCTTGATGAAATCATTGCCTTCTACAACCTGCGGCTAAGGTAAGTCTACCTCCCTGCAGCTATCCGTTACTGCAACAGATAACCTGGCATCTGGACCACGGCGCACGAAAAAGGCACGATGTCGTATGCACGAAAGGTCTGCAGCGCGGGCACAGCATCACGTAATTCAGACACCTGGACTACAGCTTGCGACAATTTTTGAGAAACAAAGGACGGGAATTACCACATGATAGTAGGAATACACCATGTCGCCCTGGGCGTCAGCGATTTTGAAAAAGCGCTCAAGTTCTA
>JABGVY010000456.1 GCA_018645845.1 Gammaproteobacteria bacterium
CTATAGTTACGATTGTATAGATTGCGGTTTTGCGTATAAATAGCCGTCTGCTCTTGCTCCCAGTTTTTTTGAGCTTGTGCTTCACTGCGCTTCTGGTCGTTGCGCCGCGCCGTACCCATCACTGCGCCCGCACCTGCGCCTTTCTTGGCTCCATCTGAACCACCTATAATTCCGCCAATGGCCGCGCCACGCAGTGACCCCTTAACCGTACCGCCTTTTTTAGCGTCAGTTTTTGGTGGTGCCGTCGTTGTCATTGGTGGTGCCATAGGATCAAAGCCGCTCTGGTTTTTTGCCCAGCCATAGCAAGCGAATTTATCGGCCTCCAGCTGTTCATTGCTTTGACCCTCATTTGGAAAGATGATCAGTTCGTCAGCGGCCATACTGCTTGCTGTGATGCACAGGCCGCAAAGGACGATTAAAAGGTTATATGTTGGCTTCATGTTAGTGACCCTCGCTTAAATTTGTTTTAGTGAACTAAGGGTAGCTCTATTGTTTTCAAATGACAAAAGGAATAACTGGCGTCTATGAGTGCAGCGTCTGAATTGGCATTCGGGGCCATTGTCATGCAAATTTCGTGTGGTTTCCCAATGCAGCTCAGCTAAACTCCCGACATGTCACAAGCCCTATTTGTTCTGCAGAAAACCTTTGGCTACCAATCCTTCCGGGAGCCGCAGGCTGAAGTCATCGATACGCTCATTGAAGGCGGCGATGCGTTCCTGTTGATGTCCACGGGTGGCGGTAAGTCATTGTGTTATCAGATTCCTGCGATGATCAGGAACGGATGTGGGATTGTGGTTTCGCCATTGATTGCGTTGATGCAGGATCAGGTATCGGCGCTCAGACAGTTGGGTATCAGTGCGAGTTTTCTTAACTCGACCCTGTCATCGGAGGAAGTCTTTGAGGTAGAAGCCAGGCTGCGCAGCGGCGAACTGGATCTGCTTTATGTGGCGCCGGAGCGTTTAGCGCAGGCGCGCACGCTGAGCCTCTTTAAGTCCGTGTCGATCAGCTTGTTCGCCATTGACGAAGCGCATTGTGTATCGCAGTGGGGCCACGACTTCCGGGTGGACTATCTTTTGCTCGATCGGCTACACACAGAATTTCCTGATGTGCCTCGAATTGCCTTAACCGCCACTGCCGATGCGCGTACCCGTGGTGAAATTGTTAATAATCTGGCGCTGCAGAATGCGAAACAGTTTGTCGTTGGGTTTGATCGTCCTAACATTCAATATCGTATTAGCCTCAAGTCTAACCCGCGAAACCAGCTGCTGCGCTTCCTTAAGTCGGAGCATATTGGTGACGCGGGCATTGTTTACTGTCTGTCTCGTAAGAAAACCGAAGACACAGCCAAATGGCTCACCGATCAAGGTTTTAAGGCCGTGCCCTACCATGCGGGTTTGTCTGCGGAGGTTCGAGCCGGTCACCAACGCCGTTTTCTGGAAGAGGAGGGGGTAGTGGTCGTTGCCACGATTGCTTTTGGTATGGGTATCGATAAACCCGATGTGCGATTTGTAGCGCACTTAGATCTTCCCAAGACAATCGAGGCTTATTATCAGGAGACCGGGCGAGCGGGTCGTGATGGTTTGCCGGCCAATGCCTGGATGGTGTACGGCCTGCAGGATGTCACCAAACTCCGGCAGATGCTCGATAGTTCGACGGGTGATGAACAACACAAACGGGTTGAGCAAATCAAGCTAAATGCAATGCTGGGGTTTTGTGAAATAGCCAGCTGTCGGCGGCATGCGCTGCTCGCTTACTTCGATGAACGCTCGAGCGAACATTGTGGTAACTGTGATACTTGTTTAACGCCTGTAGAAACCTGGGACGGCACTGAAGCCTCCCGCAAGGCGCTGAGTGTGATCTATCGAACGGGACAACGTTTTGGAGTCAGTCATCTGGTGGATGTGCTGCTGGGTTCAGGCACCGACAAGGTGCTTCAGTTTGACCACCATCAGTTGCCGACCTTTGGCGTCGGCGGCGAATTGTCGGCCAAGGAGTGGCAGTCTGTTTTTCGGCAGCTGATTGCGCGAGGTTATGCGAATGCCGATGCAGACCGTTTTGGGGGTTTGGTGTTAACAGATAAGTGTCGACCATTACTTAAAGGTGACGAATCTATTCAGCTTCGCAAAGACCAGGTCGTAAAAGCTGCGAAGAAACTCACCAAAACGCCGTTGCCTGATGATATTGATATCGGCCTTTGGGAGGCATTGCGTTCGCATCGTCGTGAATTGGCAGCAGAGCAGGGAGTGCCGCCCTATGTGATCTTCCATGACAGCACGCTGCAGGCGATGGCGGAATTGATGCCCACGACCCTTGATGAATTCGGTGATTTGCCAGGTGTTGGGGCCCGTAAGCTGGACAAATATGGCGGTGGTTTTCTGGTCGTGCTGACGCGATACGTGCAGGGTAACTAGGTAAAGCCCACTGCAAACATGCAAGATAGCGATCAAACCCGATAGCACAAAGCCTGCTTGCGGGGACATTGATACGAAGATTCGCTAGAACGTTTTCCCAAACCATGTAATTACCTTAAAAAGCAGATGTAGTACATAAGGTTGCTCAACCAGTTCAACCACTGTTCCGTCCGGATCGTAAAAGGCGACGATGCTGCTTGATGAATCGTCGCCGGAACAACATGGTGTGATGGGGGAAAGAAATTCAACGCCC
>JABGVY010000458.1 GCA_018645845.1 Gammaproteobacteria bacterium
CTATGCGATGTTTAAACCACGCAATAATGGGCCAGGGCAGCATGGCTAGTGACAGTGGCAGCAACGAGATCGTAATATCTTCTGTATAAATGACTCGGTAAAGGGTCAGCATGCCAATGAGTGGCCCAATAATGGCGACAAAATTGATGTAATAATTCGTTAGCCAGTCTTTCGCGGCATTGAGGTGAAGTTTCGAGTCGGTTACCAGCATTAGATTTGGGGTCGTCGATCCCTACGGACTAAAAGACGGAGTCTTTAAAAGAAGGGTTTTCTACAATCGTTATCGTTATTGTTATCGCCAATGGTCGGATTTTATAGCCTTCAGCAATAAAGGTACATATCAGTAACCGGGTTAGGTACAACGTTCTGGGGACGGACTTTGAAGCAAGGTGAAAATTGCCTCTATTTTCGGACCAAACTGCATCTTTGACCCACGTTTCCAGCTTCCACAGAGGTTCGAGTCAGGAACCGTGCCCTAAAAGCGCTTTAAACTTCCAGACCTCACCTTGGCTTCTGTTCTGCCTGCTCAGCACCAATAAACTACAAAGCAAAGCCTGGTATTACGATGTCGAGAGTATCTTGATGTGACGCCATATATTTTTCTGCTGCAAAGAAATTGCTGATGGCTCAGACAATAAAACTCTGTTAATCATCGAATAGACCTTTAAATCGATCGACCGGACCCTCCTTAGAACGACCAACTTCTACCTCATCAGTGGTTGCTGACTTACTGCCTCTATCAAACAAATCGTCGAGTGCTGATTTCGTCGCTGCCGAGGGTTTCAGGTCGTTGCCGTTAAGCTTACCGGCAGGGTTGAAGTATTCACAGAAATTAGCATTTTCCTTCATATTTGGTGGATCGGTACGATCGTCGTCACAATAGGGGCTCTTGTTAGGCTCATAGTGCAGACACATCCGGCAACAGTGCAGAACTTCAAA
Organism: Gammaproteobacteria bacterium; assembly: GCA_018645845.1. GTDB lineage: Bacteria > Pseudomonadota > Gammaproteobacteria > Pseudomonadales > Azotimanducaceae > UBA9659. Next base: position 940 of record JABGVY010000458.1, read on the forward strand.
ACATGATGCGCAATGTGCATGACGGCTGATCGGCAACGGCACATCCGCCAACGACTCGCCACAATTCCAGCAGTTCAGCAATTCCTCCATGTACTCCACCATCCCTCTAGCTGCGACAGCTATCCAACCCTAAAAAATGGCTGAGCAGACAGCCAAAATCACCTCTGCCCGACCTGTAAATCTACTAAGTGATCGCCCCTATCGTCTGTAGGCTAGTAGGTCAGTGGCCACTCAGACGTGGACCAATTTCCGCCGAAAAGCTACCACCCTGGCTTTCTGAGATGAAAGAAAGCGTGATCAAGATACTTTGGCGACCTGGGGAATATGTGGTTTAAAGTACCTATCTACCAGAAAGGTCCGAAGATTAATCTGCGAGCTGAAGCTCTGGCCTCACCCACGCGTCATTAAAGTAGGCGGTCTGGGGGGTATAAATGCGCAATGTGGCATTCCATCCCTCGTAAACCGGCAAGTAATTGTCCGCCAAGGGATCACCGCCAAAGTTCAGGACGGTTTCACCCCTGGCGTTCACCGTGGTGAACGAGCTATTCATGTTGAAGGGTTCTGCCGCGACAAAACCGTCGGCGTCATACACGGTGATTGACCAGAACGCATTATCAGCGTGAGGTACGTTGTTGAGGGTTAGCGTCTGATGCTGTGCCGAGTCGGGGGTATAAAAAAGATAGACGGCACCCTCTTTGGGCTGTCCGCCCCAACCGATCGCGACGCCTACGTTATTCATTTCGTGATCAATCTCACCCTGCTTTCCGAACATGTCTTCCGACTTATAGCCCTTTTCATCGCGAAGAATCTGGAGTTCCTTACGCATGGTCATAATAGCCGCTTTGTTCCAAAGATCTGTGAACACCAACTCGCCAGGCTCTGCCTGCGCTACCTGAACCAGGTCCTGCAGCTTGTTGGCTTCTAGAATGTCGTCAGGGTCCTGCATATTCATCTGGGTCCGGATACCCACGAGCACGTAGCGACTTCCCGAATTCTCTTGGGTCAGCGTAAAACTGCCCGCCTCAGTCACCACAAAAGGCATCCAATGGCCTTCATTGAGCACCTGCGCCGACTGATAACGGCCATCGGTCTCTGGCAGGGTAATGGTTGCTGGCGAGTTGAGATCGAGTAGAACCCAAGAGTAGAGCGTGTCGAAGTTTACCCGGGCGAAGGCTTTGTGATTGGGGTCAGAGGGAACCCGTTCGTGCATCAGCACCCCCATACCGCCGGAGCAGGTCGCCTGTGCGATCTTCTGAATATAGGCTCCCGCGAAAATCGACTGGGTCTCCGCCGTCGCGTAATTGTCCGCCGTCAGCGGTGTAAATTCTTGAGCCTCAATACGCACCGCGGGTGGCGGGCATGCGGCCTCCGCAGCAGAGGCCTGTTGTGTCGAAGTAAGCGTGACGACTGCTGCGACTAACAGCATGACAGGCATTAGAAAACGGCGGGGCATATGTTCTTCCTCTACGAGAAGGGTAAGGGCACCTACTCTAAGTGTGTTAAAGAGACTGCGGGGGTGACTTAAATTCACCTCCCCACTGCGTCCCATGATAAGTCAGACGGGCGGCTTGTGAAATAGCGGTCCGGGCAACATTGGCCAGAGTAGAAGAGGATAGGAATTATTACAGGGCTTTTTGATCGAAAGTCTGAGGTTTTCTCTCGGGGCGGCCATCCGCCGCGGAGTAAGTTGAGAGAGTATGTCGTGCCGGGGAAGCGAGAACATGAATCGGAGCAGGTCTTGCAATCTGGGAAGAACAAGGCCTATTCGATGACGCACTGTTCTTTTCGGGGCGCAGCGGTTGAAGCGCGTCTTTAGCATTGAAATAGAGAAGTGTGACAAGTGCGGCGGGCGGGTGAAGATCATAGCCAGCATTGAAGACCCAGACGTTATCGAAAAGATATTGAAGCATCTCGGACTGGATGCGGCGTCACAGACCAGAAACCGTTCACCGCCAGAAGGTCTGTTTCCTCACTCGACCCAACTGTTGTGACACTCGCTGAAGCTGGTGGGATCTGACTCGTTTTGACGGCCCGAACCTGCCAGGAATTCGGGTCGGGCTGAGTGGCCCGCACCGTGAGGGTGTTCAAACATCACCAGATTTCATCGAATACTGCGCTAAACTCTGTTTTTGGTGAGGACGGATACATGGCTGATGAAGCGGAAATGGGGTTAATTCGTCCTATACCCCAGGATGGGCAGAAACCTCTGAGCTTGCATGAAAAGGCCACCAAGTGTTCGAACCTGCAACCACCACACTTTACGCGAAGAAAACCATGTTTGAGCATTCCGCATCGAAGGTATTTGCGGAATTCATCGTGAACGAAAGCAGGTAGCGAAATGTCCGCATTGGAAAGATGGGACTGGAATGAAGGAAGGTTTTGCTTAATGATTTTGTATAAAGCGGTTTCTTCGGGTTTGTGCCTTTGATAAGCAAAACCACCGGGAGATTTTGTTAGTGAGTTTAAGTGTGCAGATTTTTCCAGCATTGC
>JABGVY010000307.1 GCA_018645845.1 Gammaproteobacteria bacterium
GTTACCACTACGCACGGGTCAGCGGTACTGTCAATTTCTATGGTCTCTCTGCGCCATTCTTCTATATACGCTTGGCTGCCACCCTTTCCAGCCCTCATCGCTGCTCGATCAATTGCCTTCTGAAACCGCGGCGACAATAACTCTTTGGTCTTGTTCCTGCCTTTCTTCAAAATAATTTGCGAAGGTATGTCACGCCAGTAAATAGTGATCTGTTTCATGACACACACCACCTGAGTGGTTGTTCAAGTTCATCCATACCAACATGAATATGTCTGAACTCCAGCCCCAGGTAGTTTGCCGCCTCTTCCGCTGTCGACAAAAGACCTTCGCCCTGGTTTTGTGAGACATAAGTCAATCGCCGGTAGTTCGCAAAATAAAGCTCCTTGAGTTCCGGATGAGAATCCAGCTTGAGGCTCTTGACCACCATCGTCTGGAAGTGTCTTGTCAGAAAATCCGTCAACCAGAAAGTCCCCGGTTCTTCTTCCATCAATGAGTCGAAACGATGCGAGCCTGCAAAAGTGGAAAAACAGTGTGGCCCTGGTAATCGAACGACATTCGGAAGATCTTCGATCAATCTGTCTATCGCGCCATTAGTTCCACAATCTGCATAGGCAATAAATACTTTCTCGTACCGCGCTCCTATTGCGCCGAGTTTTTCAGCCAGACGCCCCGGTATTTCCTGAGGTCGATGATGCAATGAAGCATCCAGACAGACGAGATCTACGTGCTTCCAGTCATTGGCGACCTTTACCTGTTGAATCTCCCGGGCCAGTGCGCCGCAAGCAATAATGAGCGATTGCTCAACCACGGTTGGCACCTCGCTGCAGTACCAGCAGCGTCGCCTTGTCTGCAGCGTCTGCAGCATCCCTACAATAGGCATCCGCACCCACCGCAAGACCAAACTCCTCGTTCAGGGGCGCACCACCCACCATGACGATGTAGTCGTTACGCATCCCTCTCGCAACCATCTCATCAATAACAACCTTCATGTAAGGCATGGTTGTGGTCAACAGCGCCGACATGCCAAGCACATCCGGCTTGTGCTCTTCTATTGCAGCAAGGTAGTCTTCCACGGAATTATTGATGCCGATATCGATCACATCGAAACCTGCGCCCTCCATCATCATTCCAACCAGGTTTTTCCCAATATCGTGGATATCACCCTTGACAGTACCGATGACCATTTTACCAAACGGCTTGGCATCCGTTTCAGCCAACAGCGGACGAATGATTGCCATGCCACCTTTCATGGCATTTGCGGCCAGCAATACCTCCGGGACGAACAGAATACCGTCACGGAAGTCGACGCCGACAATCTGCATCCCGCGAACCAGCGCTTCATTGAGAATTTTTTCGGCGCCCCAGCCACGAGCGAGCAGTATCTCAGTGCCTTCGACGATTTCTTCTCTTAATCCGTCATAAAGATCATCGTGCATTTGCTCTACAAGTTCGGCGTCGTCCAGTTCATTAAGATCGAGATCGTCATCCGTTTGATCTGTCATGTCTATCTCCGGTAGCTAGTAGTTCTGATCAGGAAAGGATGACTTCCGCTGCGTCATAAACGCCAGCAGTGCTTCATCAACCGCCTCATCCAGGGGCGGTGGCTCGTAACTCGCCAGTTTTTCTTTCCAGAGCAAGTTGGCACGCTGGCTGGCATCCAGCGAACCGTCCTCGAGCCATTGTTCAAAGCTGTTGTTATCTGCGATGGTTGATCGATAGAAAGCTTGTTCAAAATTGGCCTGGGTATGACTGGCCCCCAGGAAGTGAGCCCCCGGTCCGACTTCACGCAATGCATCCATTGCAAGGCCATTTTCTGACACGTCAATTCCCTTTAGGAGGATCGCGATCATGTTAGCCTGGTCTTCATCCATCATGAATTTTTCGTAACTCATCACAAGTCCACCCTCAAGCCATCCAGCCGTGTGAAGCATGAAATTCACGCCTGCCATAGCCGCTGCCTGAAGCGTGTTAGAGGACTCATAAGCAGCCTGGGCATCAGGAATTTTAGACGCACACAGTCCACCACCTGAGCGAAACGGTACCTTTAACCGTCTTGCCAATTCAGCCGCACCGTACAAAACCAGCGCTGGTTCCGGTGTCCCGAACGTGGGAGCGCCTGACTGCATCGAGATCGAGCTTGCGAACGTACCGAAGACGACCGGCGCCCCTGGTCTGACGAGTTGTGTGTACGCCATGCCAGCCATGGCCTCCGCGAGAATCTGAATCAAGGTACCGGCTACAGTTACCGGCGACATCGCACCCGCTAGAATGAAAGGCGAAATCACCGTCGCCTGGTTGCTTTCAGCATAGACCTTTGCGGCCCCCAGCATGGTGGCGTCAAAAGTCATGGGCGAGTTAGCGTTAATTAAACTTGTGACCACGGTATTTTGATCAACAAAATCTTCGCCAAAAACAATCCGCGCCATTTCCACCGTATCCTGAGCACGTTCCGCATGAGTGACAGAACCCATGAATGGCTTGTCAGAATATTTGATATGGCTATAGATCATATCAAAGTGTCGCTTGTTGACAGGCAAATCCACGGGTTCACAAACCGTCCCGCCCGAATGGTGCAAGCTAGGGCTCATGTAAGTCAGTTTGACAAAATTTTTAAAGTCTTCGATCGTCGCGTAACGCCTACCCTGGTCAAGATCTCTCACAAAGGGCGATCCATAAGCGGGCGCCAGCACTGTCCTGTCGCCTCCAATAATGGTTGTTCGGGCAGGATTGCGGGCATGCTGTGTGAATTCGGCGGGGGCAGTAGCCTGAATCAGGCTGCGGCACAGTCCACGGGGGAACCTGACTCTCTCACCATCTACATCGGCACCAGCATCTCTCCAGAGTGCCAAGGCGTCAGGAGTATCTCGAAACTCTATTCCTATTTCTTCGAGCACGGTATCCGCATTGTGCTCAATCAACTCCAGCGCTTCGTCGTTCAATACACAGGAATAGGGAATCTGACGGCTGATATAAGCCGCTGTTTCAACGGATGCAGCAGAACGTCTAGCTGCGATTCTGTTCGCTCGCCCACCTGTTCTTCGATTTGTTGATCTGCCCATTCCTGCTCTCAGTTGCTTGAAACTGCGGCGTCCATACCCACCCTAAAATTTTGATCCACTACCTCTGGGTATGCTTGCAGATAAACGACAATGTGAAGCCCGGAAACGACAGCTTGGATCAGGTAGGTGTTAACGTATTCTGACCCAATAGGTCTTCGTAGTAACCAGACTGCCTATTTACACCAACAACTGCATTTTTCATCAGGCAAGCAACCGTCATCGGACCTACTCCACCTGGTACCGGCGTGATCCAATCGGCGACTTCGGCACAGCTTTCAAAATCTGCGTCGCCAACCACTCTTGTTTTCCCGGCGGGGTCCGACACCTGGTTAATGCCGATATCAATAATGATGGAACCAGGCTTTATCATGTCACCGGTAATAAGCCCTGGTTGACCTACCGCTACAAAGACGACGTCTGCCTTTAGGGAATGGTTGGCAACTGATCGAGTCATGTGATGACAAACAGTGACCGTCGCCCCTTCAGCCATCAACAAAAAAGCGATCGGCTTGCCAACTATCTCCGAATGTCCAACAACACAAACTTCAAGCCCTTCCAACTCGACGCCGGTTGATTTCAGCAGATGAACAGCAGCCATCGCTGTACACGGCCCCATCTCCGGCGAGCCGTAAACAATTTTACCAATTGATGACGGATGCATGCCCTCGACGTCTTTAAGCGGATGGATAGTTTCTTGCAGACTTCGGATGGAGATATGATCGGGCACCGGTCGCTGAATTATGATGCCTGTTACCCGAGGATCGACATTCATCGTCGCAATGGCGGCCCGAAGTTCGGCTTCGCTGATAGACGAGGCGAATTGACGCTCCTCAAATTCGATTCCTATTCTCGCGGCGAATCGTTTTTGGTTGCGAACATACAACTTAACTTCGTCCACGTTTCCCACAGTGATCGACGCAAGGCTCGGCTGCCAGCCCCTGCCCCGGATGGAATCTACCTCTTCTTTCAAAACGGACAACATCTTATCGGCCGCGTCGCGGCCATTGATCACTTTGTGTCTAAACATCATTTCACTAGCGCTCCAGAGCGAACAAAAACATATTATGTGCCCCAGAAGGTAAATCACTGGCGCCAGAACCCACCCGATACCGACATCTACCGCACCGAAAACGACTACAACAAACCAATCAGCTTTCTAAAGGCAGTGGCATAGCGCCAAAGCGCCCTAATCAGTATCAACCAGGCTTGCACCGGCACCGGACAATCGAGACTCTTTGGAGGATTTGCTCAAAGCCTGTTGGGTAAGACGCCAAAGCGAATGCCAGTCGGCTTCGGATAGCTCGACACCCTGCTCACGTGTCGTGATGCGGTTTTGCGCAATAGATTGAGCAGAGATTAACTCCGGTGGTTCCACTGCTGAGCGATATAACAAATCAACCGCAGTTTCGACGTGAAGTGTTTCCAAACGGTCACCCAGAATAGAAGTCAGTCCCGATTTCCCCACAACAAGCACGCAACCCGAACCGCGACTTTGCCACCCAAGCTTCATCGGCGGCGAAATAGGAGCGTGACAAAGATAGCCCGCCAGCAGAACCGGATTATCTAGAAAAGCGTTAGGGGGCAGTACCATTTCGCCGGTTACCAGACTATCCGCCAAAACAGGACCCGCCTCAATCACAGATAGTCCGACTGAATCACTCATATTTCCCCAACAGTGATGCTTGTCGAGTTGCTCCAAAGCGGAGACGATATTCTTAAGGGGATCAATACCCGCAGCCGCAAGTCCCATTGCTGCCTTTGCCAGGTCATCTGCAAGACCAACGGGTACGTTCCGACCAAGCGCGGCCCATCGGACCGCAAACTTCAGCTCATTGCGTGAAAACTTCATCCTCCCTGCCCCGGCTTGCAGGTAAATGTCCACTGATCCGCCCAGCCCGAGTTCAACTCTTCGGGAAACGGCGCACCTTGATACATGTTCACACGAGTCCATAGGTCAGATTTGGGGTCAAACTTGCTGACCCCAAAAAACGCAAGTTTGAATCGTAGAATATCAATTGGTCGAAACCTGGCGGCGATCACATTGTCTGCTACTTCCCCGTAGGGATGGGACTCTGCGTTTTGAATGCGACGGATCGTATGCCGAAATCGCGGGTGCAGGGCACAGAATTTAAGCACACTCTGTCCAAGATCTGACATCTGTAGAGCCTCCTGTAACCGCGCAATATCCCAACCTGCGGTCAGAGGCATTTCTGTTTCACTATTCGTGGCACCATCATCAGCACGAGCACCAAGTCGCGGTTCGAGCTTTTCCTCAGAGTAGACCCATTGTCGGTCGGTTTCCTTAGGGTCCTGGAAGTCTATTTTATTGACCCAACCATAATGCCTGTCGATCAATGTA
>JABGVY010000352.1 GCA_018645845.1 Gammaproteobacteria bacterium
ATAGAGAGTCAGGAAAAGCTCTTCCCTAGTTTGGAAGTAAAGGTACAGCGTACCCTTGGCTAACCCAATGTTCTTGGCGAGTTTAGACATAGAGAATGCCTCATACCCAACCTCAAGGAAGTACGTTTCGGCAGCCTCTAGCACTGCGTGTCGCCGCAGCGCCTTTTGTTCTGCGCTTCTCGCTCTCTGATTAATCGCAACGGCTGAACTCATGAGTATCTCCATGGTGTTCTTTTTTGGATGTCTGGCTAAGATTGATTGACAGCTCTCGGCTATTAGCGGATCAGCAAATCAATATATAGCTGACCGACGGTCATTTTAAACGGGATAATTTAACATTACAATGACCACCGTTCATTTATATACTGACCGTCGTTCATTTAAGATCAATTGGCGAAAAAAAAACCAATATAAGGCAGCTCGGACTTATCAGGCGCAGCCTCAAAGCATAGCGACATAGACAAATGAAGTTACTCACGTTCAAACTGCAAGGCGAAGAATTTCTGGGCGCTTTGACTGATGCCGGCGTCGTCAACCTGAATGCTGCTGCACCGGAGGATCTTGCTTTTTCCTCAATGCAACAGTTTATAGAGGCCGTCCCGCCGGCCCTTGATCGCGCCTATGCCCTGCTAGCTTCTAGCCCAGTCTCCACACCATCTGACCAGGTGGGAGGAGTGCCGGGGCTCGCCGGTGAAGCCTGCGAGGCCCGGGTAGTTCGGCAGCTTGGGTGTCCAGGTGGCGCCATCATCGTAAGGCGTTTTCAGAGCGAGACGACATTGCCTATCCTCTGAACCTCACAAGTCACTGTCTGTTCTTATGTCGATGCCTTCCTGCCGCACTCACAGAGCGCGCGATAAGCGTCGGGGTTAACGTCTCGCTATGTCTTAACAGCTGCCATTTTTAGCGCCCTCGTGCACACCACCCAAAATGTCAGTATAGTAGCGCGCTAGAGCGTTCCTATAGTTGGCACCAGGTCGAAGCCACGTAGATACCTTGTTGGAGAATACGATGCAATTCATACCATACTTCATCTGTCTAGCTCTGCTTGCCAGCAGCCTGACAGCTGCCGCCAATAATGAACAAGCCGCCGATGAGGATTGGCAGTTCAAGATCGCTCCCTATTTGTGGGCCACTAGCATCGACGCCAAGGCAGGTCTTCAGGGCACCCCTCCTCAAGAAGTTGACATCTCCGTCAGCGATGTCATCGATAACCTCGAGATGGCATTGCTAATAAATTTTCGTGCCCAGAAGGGACAGTGGGGAGTAGCCATCGATACGGTCTATATGGATTTGCGCGGCAGCAACAGATTCGGCCCCCTGGATTCCAAACTGACCGCCGATGTTCAACAGCTGCTGGTCAGCCCCTCGGTATTTTTTCAACCCAGGCAAATAGAGGGGTTAGAGCTTCTAATTGGCGCACGTCATGCCGATCTGGACAATACCATCTCGATCAAAGGCCCGCTTTGCAGCACTCTCGGCCGCCCCTGCAAAGTCAGCGACGGTGACGACTGGTTCGAAGCCTTCGTCGGTGCCCGCTACAGCTATGACGTCAACGACAGGTTTAGTCTGTTCGGCTACGGTGATCTCGGCGGCTTCAGTGGTCAGTCGGACAGCATGTATCAGTTTATGCTCGGTGCCGAATATAAGTTCAGCGACACCCTAAAGCTAAGTGCGGGCTACCGCGTGTTCGATGTCGACTACGAGAGCAGCGGCTTTGCCTACGATGCCAAGACCGAAGGCCTTATCGCCGGGATCGGCTTCATTTTCTAAATACTCTGATTCGATACCCAAACTTTCTATCTAAAAGCCCAGTTATAAATCCTATCCTCTGGCGCTGGTTTTGCTTCCTATCCTGCTTCTAATAGATTTCTATATGCCTATCCCAGATGCTTTATACCACTTTCTCCTAATTCCTGTTTTCGTATCAGCTTTTTCTGCGGTCATCATACAGCGTGTTTCGATGTTTGTAATATTCCACTCAAGAGATATTTAGGTAGATAGCCGTACATATCCATATCGGCATACGACGTCCCGTCACCATAAAGTTTTCGGCAGAATCAGCTTTTTTGGCCGCCACTACACCTACGGCTAGCATCATGATCAGGTAAACAACAACGCCCGTAAATATGATCGCTTCGGCACTCACGTTTCTCCTTAGTTAGTTCTTGACAGGAAAACCCCACCATTGCACAAAAACATCACAACCAACAGGCCGCCATAGGCCATTACTCATAGCCCCACTTCTGATCCAAGCGGAGCGATAGTTGTGTCTTCGGGTTCTTTGAACGGCATCAGAAATTTTTCCCACAGGGTGGGTTCAGTTGGCCCTGTTCCAGCATCATCAATTGTCTTATCCAGAAAGGTCCCGAACAAGCGATCCCAGAGAATTGCACTGCAACCATAATTGGTATTGCTCTCACTGAGAACCATAGAATGATGGCAGATATGATATCTGTTGGTAGTAAACAGCAAGCCAATCCAGCGCGTATTCAAGACGATATTAGAGTGAACAATAGACGTCTGAGAGACTACAAGTATGGCTGCCCCTAACGCGGCAGGACCAACGCCAAAGGTCAACTCCACCAGAAAGGACGGCAACACGATGAAGAAATACTCAAGCGGATGATTAAGACCGAAGTTCAGGGCACCAAGCTTTTTGAATGAATGATGAGAACCATGCGCGGATAGCCGCCAGACCAGCTTCCACCGATGTTCAGCGCGGTGCATCCAGTACCAGAACAATTCGCTTAACAAAAACACCATGAATAACTGAACAAGAAGCGGCCAATGATGAGGCCAGATATTAAGCCCTAAGGATTCGCGGACTGCTACAAGCGGTCCCGACAACCAGACCTGATAGAGTTCAGTGACCATCAGGGCACTCATGGTTAGAATGACCACCAGAGTGACATTTCGTATCTTCTCTTTTGCATTACTTGACCAGGCAGGGCGTGCAGGAAAAACCTGTTCGGACAGGCCGAGGACCAGTTGCACGAAGATAATGGCCAGCAGATAGGTCTGTTCACGACTAGGGTCCAGATACCAGCTGAAGATAACCACAATCAAAAGTGGTGGCTGCAGGAAATAGAACAGCCCTTGGCGCAAGAGACCTTCAACGGGCGCCAGCTCAGTTTTACTCATGGTCTTGACTCACGACGTTCATCCATAAATTCACGCGCTAATCTTGCTACCGTTCTCGCACAGTCTCCCGGTGTTTCTCCACCCGCAAACATTTCAAAACAGGGCCCAGTGAAAGTATCGGGGTGATGCTGCGTGACCCACTGAAACAGCTCTTGAAAAATGGCTGGATCATCCGCGGAGAAAGTTACCATTGAAACTTTATCATCATTAAATGACATACGGAATGTATCAGTAGCCTCATAACCCATAGCTGAGCCGAAGTCATCGGTGACGGTAATCGCACAAACGCTCTGGTCAGCTTCCGCTTTGCAGGGACGCCGCACCTTTACTTTGTAGTTGGCGGCGGCTGCCCAACGTTGGTAATAGAGAATTGCAACTGTATCTGCATCCTCACTCATCAGGCTCGTCAGTTTGTTAGCATCCCACGAATAAAACGCAGACATGAAATTTTCCGCAGCACTATTGTTGGCATTCGAAAGAGAGCTCATGATCAAAACCAGGGCACATAGCAGCAGCTGAGCAATCAGGTTGGTCCGAGGTATTTTCCCTCCTACTACAATTTTCATCGGCCAATCCGTCTTGGGACTAAAACCCACCGTAGCTGAGTAGGTAAGTTTTTACCAGATGTGATGTCGCCTAAAAGCAGCGTAGCCACCAAGCAACTGAGACTATTAGCCCGCAACGAGCAAAACTCAGCCTCTAAGCCTGGACGGACTACTTTTTTGAATACAAATTACCGGACTGATACTTTGGGTTCTTTCAGGCAACATAGAATTCTAGTAGATAGGTACTTTAAACCACATATTCCCCAGGTTGGCCCTGTTATAACTCCTATCCTCGGAATGGTTCTTGTGACAGCAATTGAGGTCCGCTATCGGCATGGCCTTTGTGACAGCGTCAGTTACCCACGAACCGCTCAAACAATTCGGTCATTCCTTCGTAAGCATGTTTTAGATTAGACGCCAGTTCTTCAGCATTAACTTCTGGGGCAGCATCGAACTCGCCTTCCCATTTCATGTCACAGCCATCTGCTGAAGCTCGAAGGGAAATGCTGACAACGTATTCCTGCATGCCAAGTGGCTGGCCCCTGGTCAATGAATAAGCGATTAGATGATTGGCTTCATCCATTTCCTCAAGACAGTGTTGAACCTTACCGACGCTAGGGAGGTTGAGATCACGAGTCATACCGACGCCATCACCTGATACGGTGATAGAACCAACATCACCGCCTTTTACCCAATGAATGAGAGAACCGAAATCTCTGAGAGCCGACCACGACGTCTCCAAACCAGCTTCAATGGTTCTGCTGTAGCTTACTGAGTGGTTCATTGCCTACAGCGAACGTTAAGTGTTTGTATGCCACGAAGTGCGAAAGTTGCGTGGTAAGCGACATCCTGGTCAATCAAGTCGACACCCGAAAAACGCTGAGTGAATGCACTGAAAGCCGCAGCCATCTCGACACGGGCAAGTTCGGAACCGATGCAGTGGTGAATACCTGACCCAAACGCGAGATGTGCACCCTTCTTGGGTCTTTCAAGATCAAACATGTCTGCATTGTCGAATCGGGATTCATCCCTGCTTGCTGCACCGTAGTGAACCATGACAACCGACTCTGCAGGAATCTTTACGCCGCCAATTTCCTCATCTGCAATCGCCCTTCGAAAAAGACATTGAACCGGCGCTTCTGTCCTTAGTACTTCCTCTACATACTCTTTGACTAGTTGAGGGTTGTTCTTTAGTTGCTGATGCAATGCGTTGTCACGGGCCAGCATGTGGATACCAGCCGCGATACCATTCGTTGTGGTTTCGTTACCGGCCACCAGTAGCTGTTCAACAATGGCCATGACGGTTTCCGTTGTGACTGGCTGACCATCAATATCGGCCTGTGCTAAATCGCTCAAAATATCCTCTTTCGGCTCAGACCGTCGCTCTTCTATTCGCTGTGCTAAATACTGCTGCATCTCGACGACGAGCTTCGCATTATGAATCATACGTTCTTCGGAAATCTCTGCTCCCAATCCTTCCAGCCAGGCATCAGACCATTCTTTGAAGGTGCGATATTTTTCCCGTGGAATTCCTAGTTGATCTGCAATCACGATCAATGGCAGTGGCACCGCAAATTCACAAACCATGTCAGCTCGACTTCCCGCCGCTTGAATGTCATCGAGCAACTCTTCGACAATTTTGCCCACGTATTCAGACATCTGGCGAATGCGTTTGGGACGAAAGGCTTCGTTAACAAGATTGCGATGGGCGGTATGAACGGGTTGATCTGCATTCTGTAACGCCGGGGCACCCCGCCCATAGCCTTCATCGTCGACAATCTTCTGCGCTGCTTCACTGTGTCTACTCGGAATATTAACCTGACTTGAAAACCGGCCTGGGCTAAGCAGTACTTCACGAGCCTGGTCATAGCCTGTCACCAGGTACATGCCCATCTGTTCCATGAACATAATTGGTGCATCCTCACGGAGTTGCTTGAACATGGGGAAAGGGCATTTCAAGAACTCAGGATCAAGGAAGGGATTGTCGGACATGTTTACTCCACGTTCTCAACGGGTAGAAGTTGAGCAACACGAAGCTCTTCACTGACGTTGTCGCCCAACAGTCGGTCAATGCTGGATTCATGGTGATAAATCCGACGCTCGTGATAGCTTGTTAAAAAGCCATCCAACACCTGTGACTGCATTGCCTTCTGAATCTGGTCCAACATCTCAGTGTCTTCATCCATGACTTGACGGAAATAGACCGAACCCATCTTAGTTTCTTCAGGCAGTTCATCTTCTCCCCAATCGGGAATCATCGTGTACCACTCAGACAAGGTTCGATTGATATCAAGCGGCCAGAATAGTTGCAGTGTAATTGATGGAGCAGCGCCTGCGCGTTTACTACCCGGCGTCAGGTGGTTAGGGAATAGAAGATAGGAAATATTGGCATGTTCCATCAGGCCGTGTTCAGGATGCTCGGCTTTGCCGACTGCCTCCCGGGCAGCATTAGCATCATAATCTTTTTTCGGCACCACCATGCGAGAGTGACCATTGTTCAGCAGACTGTGAGCCGAACCCCGATAGTCTAATGATTGAGAGACCGTTTCAGGGTGTACAGTCGTGACATGATAGACCTCGATATTTGCCTCAATCGCCACTTTCCAGTTGCATTCAAGTACTAACGAGCCATGTGAGGCTGCTCTTAAACCATCAAACCAGGTTACTTCATCGTAGATTGAACCGAACCACTCCTTTAGTGAGACAGCTGAAGCGTTGAGGTTAATCCATACGAAGCCTTGCCATGTGTCACACTGCACCGCCTTTAAGGTCATGCAGCTTTCATCCATGTCGTTGTGGAAGTCGCGGCGCCCGGGCACACCTTTGAGTTTGCCTTCAAGATCGTACACCCAGGAATGAATCAGACAGCGCATGTTGGGGCTCTTCAAGATGCCGGATTCACCTTCGACGACAGGGCCACCACGGTGCTGACAGACATTCCAGAAAGCACGAATTTTATCATCCTCTCCCTTTACGATAACCACACTGGCGCCACCCCAACGGTCCATCACTTTGTAGCTACCGACTTCGCGGAATTCATTTTCAGTACCAGCGATCAGCCAGGAGGTCTTAAACAGTTCAAGTTCTGCCTGATACTGCTCTTCATCCAGATATCGTTCGCTGGGGATGCGTGGCAGGTTCGGAAAAGAGTCAGGCGGTGATTTCCGAGCAAACTCGTAATCAATTTCATCCAGGATTTTATCTACAACCTTACGTTCCATACATTATCTGCCTCTTAGTCTGTGTGAAGCATTAACTCACCAGGGGTTGCACCGGTACACTCAAGGCCTTCAAAGGTCACTGCACCATTGACCATGGTGTAGTTCAATCCCTCCGCCCGTTGTGATCGTCGCCACCCGCCTGCAGGTAAATCCTGGAGTTTTTCCATCTTGTCCCATGATGGTGTTCTCTTAATCGTTTCAGGGTCGTACACAACGATGTCTGCAGGCGCACCCTCTCGAATGATGCCTCGGTCGCCCAGGCCGCACATGTGAGCCGGGAGTCGGCTTAGTCCATAGTGAGCCTTTTCAGCACTAATCAGCCCTTCTTCCCTGACCATCCATTCCAGCAGGTCAGTGGGATAAGCACCCTGAACGACGAAATGGCAGTGTGCACCGCCATCGGAAATACCCGGCACAACATACGGACAATCGAGTACCTCTTTGGTGAGTGCCGCAGACGTTGGGTAAGCGTTACCGACAAACTCAGCTTTAAACTCTGACTCGAGAGATATATCGAGAATCACATCAGCCACATGCTTGCCTTCGGCTTCAGCAATTTCCGCCACTTTTTTGTCTACGTACTTGTCGAGTTGCCCGAAACCTGCGCTGCCGTGAACCGTGAGCTTCTGCGCTGGACCGCTGGTACCAAGACCACCCACCAGGTTCATGTCGACTTCTTTACGCAGCTTTTCACGAACCGCACTGTCTTTCATTAGTGCTACGCGATCTTCGTACTTGCCATTCATGACCTCATGCCAATTTGGCGCGTTATCCCACAGGCTCCAGTCTTCGAAAGTGAGAATAGTTGGTGAGCGTACAGTAAAGCCCATGCCAAAGACCTGCAGCCCTTTCTCATGGGATTCGTTCAGCCAATCAATGAAGGTTCGATGACGTTGTAGGTTTTCATCATCGGCCAGCAGTATGTTGCGCACGATAGGTCGGCCACTGGCTTCAGCCAGTGTCGTCATGAAGTCTTCAACTGTGGCGTGATCTGACGGCGCCGCATCAAACATTTCAATAAAGCCACGCCCGTATTCGCCCAGCGCCTTGCCGAACTCAATGAGTTCATGATCCGGCACCACATCAGTCGGCATGGGTGTGCCATCCCAGTCCGGCTGAACCGAAGGTACACCGCAACGCTGGTACGAGAAGCCGCAACAACCTGCGTCCAGCGCTTCTTTCATCAGCGCAATCATCTGATCCATTTCAGATCGAGTTGGCCGTCTGGACTTGGCTTCTTCAACACTGCCCATGACGTAGGCATAGAGCGGGTTCAGCGGTACGAGCATTGTGGCGTTGACGCCTTTCGGTATGCGTTTAATGTGCGCCATCCAGTCAGGCAATGTCTCCCAACCGTACTTGTCCCATTCCATGCCTTCTTTCATGGTTTCAAATTCAATGGCTTCGTTCCGGGTCATCATCATCATCGCCCGGTCACGCATGTGAGGAGGAATTGGAGCAAACCCGAAACCACAGTTACCGAGCACAACAGACGTCACACCATGCCAACCTGAGATCGTGCAATAAGGGTCCCAGAGTATCTGGGCGTCGTAGTGCGTATGAATGTCAATGTAGCCGGGAGCAACGATGTTGCCACCGGCATCAATCACCCGGTCGGCGGTTGCGCCGGCCCTTGTTCCGATCTTTGCGATCTTGCCGTCCTTGATGCCGATGTCCGCTTTGAATCGGGGAATCATCGTGCCGTCAATGACCGTGCCACCTCGGATTAATGTGTCGTAGTTGCTCATGGCAATCTCCCTATCGTGTCTCTAAGTTTTCCAGCACATTCACAACGGCTGATTCAGGATGCGTAAAAGGCGTGATCCACTGCCAGTAGTCTCGCCACAGATTCTCTGCGCCAAGACCATCACCTGCCTTGATAAGTTCAACCAGTGCTCGGTGCGTTTCTATTGTTTTGTTGTTCCGCTTGGTGCCATTGTTCTTTTCGGAGAGAGCAATTGCTACGCCTTCATGAATTTCATGCAGCACCAGGAGGAACGTGCTGAGCGTGTGGTTGCCTGACAGTTGCACCAATATTTCGTGGAATTTCATCGCAAGAAACGGACTTTCCTTGGTGCCAGCAGCCTTTTCTTCCTCTGCGATAATGGCTTCCAGCATGGTAATGGCTTCAGGAGAACGACGTTCAGCCACCATACGGGCAGCTGGAGGTTCAATAATCTGCCGGGCAATCTGCACGTCCGCAATTAGCGTGTCCTGTTCCTGCAAGACCATGCCTACTGCGTGTGAGGCCAGCGCCAGTGTTGGTCCTATGACCTTGGCGCCACCCTTGGCACCGCGTGTAATTTCTAACAGGCCTTCTGTTTCAAGAATGCGAAGCGCCTCGCGCATGGTTGCCCGGCTCACGCCGAACGACTCGATCAGATCCCGCTCAACTGGTATGTCTTCCCCTTTTGACAACTCGCCAGACACAATGGCCAGGCGTAGCCTACTAGCGACGATCTCTGAGCTTTTCTTGGGTTTAACCAGCTTGGTTTGAAAGGCATCCTGCATTTGAAACTCCTCAAGGTTGAAGGGAATGTATATAATCGTTCCTACTATTGCAATTATTATAACAATTAAATTATCCTGATTTGCAAAAGAGGAGCACCCATGACTGTATATCGAGGTATAGAGCGTTTCGCTGATCCAGTAAACTCAAAAACACCTGTAGATAAAGCACCGGACCCTCAACTGGGCACCGACTTTATCGACCACGAGCGCTACATCAGCCCCGAGTTTGCAAAACATGAATGGGATCGAGTCTGGACCAAGACGTGGTTAATAGGTGCTGATATTGATGACCTGTCACATCCCGGCGACTTCATTGTCACTGAACTTGGTCGGCAAAGCATCGTGCTGACTCGGGACGAAGATGGTGGGGTAAACGCCTTTTTTAACGTATGTTCCCACCGAGGAAATCAGGTGGCTTGTGAAGCCTCTGGAAATCAAAAAGCGTTTCGTTGCTCCTATCACGCTTGGACATATAACCTTCGAGGCGAATTGATTAACGTTCCTGATCAAGAATCATTCACTCAAGGGGCTCCTCGCGAGAAGCTCTCCATTCAAAAACTGCCCTGCGCCGAATGGGGCCGTTGGGTTTGGTTTAGTCTCGACCCGGACATAGAACCACTGAAGGAATTTCTTGGCCCGATACCGGAACACTTAGATCCTTACCATTTTGATCGTTGGGCAAGAACCGAGCACATCACCGTTGAATGGGACTGCAACTGGAAGACTTGTGTCGATGCATTCAATGAGTCTTACCACGTTCTCGAAACTCATCCGCAAATCCAACGAGTATGTGATGAATACAACGTGCAGATCGACTGCTATGAAAAACACAGCCGATACCTCATTCCGTTTGGCAGCCCTTCAAGCCACCTTAAAGATGACAAGACTATTGATGACTCCAACCGTGGTTGGATGCTGGCATCCGGCTTGAATCCCGACGACTATGAGGGCGACGCAGCTGGAGTGAGAAGAGCCTTGCAGTTACACATACGTGAGAGTGCATTGGAAGATGGCTATGACTTCTCTGACATGAACGACGATCAGTTAACTGACGACTATCACTACTTCGTCTTTCCAAATGTGACCGTCAATTTATTTCACACACGTTTTTCAATGTTCCGTCAGCGTCCTCATGAAACCGACCCCAATAAGATGTACTTCGACCTCATGTCCTATGAGTTGACACCTATGGGATCAGACAAGCCTGAGTGTCCACCGCATCGGCAGTTCAAGAATGGCGATGAACCATACAATGTTGTTTACGAGCAGGACGCAGCGAACTGTGAAAAACAACAGAAAGGATTCCACCAAATTGGATTCCGCGGCATGTGGATTTCTGATCAAGAGCTAAGAGTCAGACACCTTCACAAAGTGCTGGATGACTTCATGGTTTAGCGACTGTCACACGATTTTGTGACAGTTGATTGATAGTGGGTCGGCCTGCCTCTCGGTATTTTCACTTCGTGAAAAACCTGCCGGCCGCCACGTTTGGCTTCGCCAAGCCGTGTCG
>JABGVY010000059.1 GCA_018645845.1 Gammaproteobacteria bacterium
AACGGGGATATCTCCCAGTGGTGTTCTAAAACTGGTGCTTAAAGGGACGGCCATGCCTTTGAAGGCAACTCGGTGGGATGGGCCCAATAACACGACCCGGTTGATTTTTTCGTGAGCGCTTCCCAGTTTTCTGTAAACCTCCCCTGCAATGGCGCCCGAATAAGTATACCCGGCATGGGGGGCGATGATCGCTTTGGGGCAGTTTAGCCCCGCTTCTCCATCTAAATAGGTGCTGATCAGAGTGCTGAGCGTTGCGGCGTCATTCGGGTAGAATGTACCAGCAACGGCTGGTTCACGAACAGTTGTCATTGGGCATACCTGAACCTGTTATCGGTATTGTAATTTCAATAGCGGATGAAACCAATTGTCATCAGCAGCCACAATGGATGGTATCAATTGTCTCAAATAACTACCCGGTACTGGCGCAAACTGGATGATGGCAGAGTACAGTGTGAGGTCTGTCCTCGGTTTTGCAAACTCAGGAATGGCCAACAGGGGCTCTGTTTTGTGCGGGCCTGTGAGAATGACAAGATTGTTCTGAATACTTATGGTCGATCGAGTGGTTTTTGTATTGACCCGATTGAAAAAAAACCCCTGAATCACTTCCTGCCGGGTACTCCTGTGTTGTCTTTTGGAACCGCCGGCTGCAATCTTGCCTGCAAGTTTTGCCAAAACTGGGACATGAGCAAGTCTCGCGAGATGGATAAACTGGCCGATGAAGCCTCGCCCAGGAAACTGGCTGAGGTGGCCGAGGAAACGGGCTGTAAGAGTATCGCTTTCACCTATAATGATCCTGTGATTTTCCTGGAGTATGCGGTTGACGCGGCGCTTGCCGCCCGCGAGAAGCAGATCAAATCAGTGGCCGTGACAGCAGGTTATGTTTGCCCGGAACCACGAGCGAAATTCTTCGAGCATATGGATGCCGCCAATGTCGATTTGAAAGCATTTAGTGAAAGTTTCTATCGCAAAATCTGCGGTGGACGCCTGGCGCCGGTTCTGGAAACACTGAAGTACTTAAAACATGAAGCCAGTGTTTGGCTGGAGGTCACAACACTGCTAATTCCGGGTGAAAATGATTCCAGTGGTGAGCTGGAAGCGATGACGCAGTGGATCTTCGAAAACCTTGGTGCTGACGTGCCGCTTCACTTTTCAGCGTTCCATCCTGATTACAGGATGCCTAGTCACCCCAATACCCCTGTTGAGACGCTCTTAAGGGCCCGAGACATTGCGATTTCGGCCGGGTTGCATTACGTTTACACAGGCAATATCCATGACAGTCCAGGGGGCTCAACCTATTGCCCCAATTGTGCGGTCAGATTGATTGAGCGGGATTGGTATCAACTCGGTGAATGGAAGCTCGACGGTCAGTCGTGCTGCAAAACATGTGGCGCCTGGATAGCAGGCGTTTTTGAGGAGTTACCCGGAACCTGGGGTCGCCAGCGTCAGGTTGTGCGAATAAATGGTACTTGATAAATGAAGGGGATTAATCGTGCCGACTGCAGTCACGTCGATTGAAGATATCGTTTCCCAGATTGAGAATCCGCCGGATATCAGCCTGGATTGCTCTGTGGTCGAGAAGGGTATCGATAACTACCATGTGGATGTGGAGATATCCCCAGTCTTTATGGGGCTGGTCAGGGAAGCCGTAGAACAGAACATGAAACGGTTGGTTGCCCGTCAGCCGATGATTTCCGGCAATGCTGAAATAATGCAGCAAGTCAGGGAGGCCTATACAGATCTCGTTAAGGTGACATTGCATCGATGCAAAACAGACCTTAATGCAGAGCAAGTCAGCATCCTGCAGTTCGGCATTGTGAAGTTTGTTATCCAGGAAATCCTCGGTACTCTGAGTGCATACGGGGAGAAGCTTGAAGAGACTGCAGGTCAACAGAAATATTCAGGTTCTAGGTCGCTGCTGGTAACGCAGGAAAAAATGACCTGGTTCAGGAAGCACGTTAACGAGTTTCAGTTTCGAATGGTCCGGCTGTTCTTAAGACAGTTTAAGCGCGAAGAAAACAATCAGCTAAAGCCGTTACGACAACAGGTCGTTGGCGATTTTATGGAAGCTGCCAGCGTTCTTTGCAATCCCCTTTTGTGCGCAAAGACGCCCAGAGAACCCTTGCTCTTGCTGGACTATTACGCAATTTGGCCAGGCTATGGCGCTGAGTTCGTGAAACTCAATAATGCTCTGGAAGCGGGTTTCAGGAAAGCATTCGCAAGCCAGAAATTCGCGCCACTGCGCAATGATGCAAAACCCAGGTCTGCGCAGTCAGAGGTTTATGACGAACTCGGCGGACTGTTTGCGTCGCAAACCGTACTTGGGCCATCAGAAGACCAGAAAGAGATCGTCGAGGAAAGCCTGGGCTGGCTGGAACATCCCGATAATGCTCGATTGCTATTTGACGAGAAAGCTCACGAAGACTACCTCAATCAGGATGGCCTGGGTTTCTCTGCGGGTTGGGGGCTAAAAGGTGACATCAAGAAACTTCAGAAAATCGCACAGGGTTTATGCAAAGCGGTGGGAGACAATAAAGTCGTTCGGCGTTTACTAGTGAGCTATGCGCTGCGTGACAAAGTGACTCAGGCAGATCTTGATCTGATCGAGCTTGAGGAGATCCTTGGATTTGTGTCAGGTGTCGAATCAGAACAGGTCCAGAATCTCGTTGCGGGTACTGCAGACGGGGCGTTGGCCCTTCAGGCGAAGCTTGAAAAATGCAAAGCCGAGTTCGACAGGATGATGCGGGAATCTGAAAATGAGCTTATGTCCAGGTTGCTGGCCGACTATTGTCGATACCGCTTGCATTTAAAGTACTACCGTTTTGCACATCGAATGTTTAACCGGTTATCAGTGATCACGGAACCCCAGAAGCTTCAGTTAGCGAAAGCCGGTGGGAGTCTTTACCGTCTGCTTAGCAGTGAGGAAGTCAAGAATATCGATTCGGACGAGAAGCCTGGAGTTATCCATCACACGATTCTGAAAGCAGATGTAAGGGGCTCAACAAAGGTCACCGCAGAGCTATCAAAACGCGGACTTAACCCCGCCTCCTATTTTTCACTTCGTTTTTTCGATCCGATCACCGAGCGGTTGGCCACCTACGGTGCCGTCAAAGTTTTCATTGAAGGGGATGCTGTCATTCTGGCCGTTAATGAATACAGCAATGCACCGAATGAATGGTTCAGCGTCTCTCGAGCCTGTGGTATGGCCAAGGAAGTCATAGATATTGTGACCTCGAAGAATGCGGATTCGAAACAGACGGATTTACCAACGCTGGAGATCGGCATAGGGATTAGTTATTTGGATGAGCGGCCGCTATTTCTGTTTGACGAAAATCGCCCGATCATGATTTCTGCCGCGATTGGCGATGCCGATCGTTTGGCATCGTGTTCATGGAGGCTCCGGGAAGACCACGATTCAGGAAATTTCAATGTTGATGCCTACCTTTTGGATCAGAGTGATGGGGCAAAAGGTGAGAAAGGACAGAAAGTCCTGCTATATAACGTTAACGGCATTGTAATTGATGACGCTGCCTTCGAAAAATTGCAAACCGAGGTTCATTTTCGCAAGCTAAAGGCTAAATCAGGTGCCGTTGAAGAGAGCTTCTTTGTTGGCCAGTATCCCGATGTGGGGGGAAAGCAGCGAAATATAGTGGTCCGCCAGGGCAGGGTGGGTCACTGGAAGGATGATGCAGTGGTCCCTGGCGCTAGAACTAGCCAGCTCTTCTATGAGGTGCTGCCGAACACCAGGTTCGCCAACCGAATAGTTGAGCTAGTAAGCAAGAAAGGCGCCTAAACATCTATTTTCTATAGTGTTTCCGGAATCACAAGCATTCCAAAAGGCGATAGTGCACTGCTCTTTTCGTGCTAAACTTGCGGCCTTTTTCTGATCGAAAACGACCTTTGGAGCTAAAATTGGGCAAAAATCTCTTCCAGAAAGTATGGGATGACCACGTCATCAGACAATTAGACAACGGCCAGTTCCAGGTGTTTATGGCGCTGCACCTGATTCATGAGGTGACTAGCCCGCAGGCTTTTGGCATGTTGAAGGACAAGGGGCTTAGCGTCGCCTATCCCACACGGACCTATGCAACGGTCGATCACATTATCCCTACGGATAACCAATCAAGGCCGCTGGCTGACGATATGGCCGAAAAGATGATTCAGGTGCTCAGCGAGGCCAGCCGGGAGCATGGAATTGAATTTTTCGCACCAGAGTCAGGCTCTCAGGGGATTGTCCACGTGGTGGGCCCGGAACTTGGGTTGACTCAGCCGGGAATGACCATCTGTTGCGGCGATAGCCACACCGCGACTCATGGTGCTTTCGGATGTATCGCACTCGGGATCGGTACCAGCCAGGTTCGTGACGTGTTGGCTAGTCAAACGCTGGCGATGGATCCGCTGAAAGTCAGACGAATCAAAGTCGATGGTGAACTGTCGGTAGGTGTGACGGCAAAAGACGTCATCCTTCACATCATACGTGTTCTGGGCGTGAACGGTGGCGTTGGCTATGCCTACGAGTATGGCGGGTCGGTGATAGATGCCATGACCATGGAAGAGCG
This sequence comes from Gammaproteobacteria bacterium, assembly GCA_018645845.1. Taxonomy (GTDB): domain Bacteria; phylum Pseudomonadota; class Gammaproteobacteria; order Pseudomonadales; family Azotimanducaceae; genus UBA9659. The sequence goes on from JABGVY010000059.1 coordinate 4,557, forward strand.
AATGACTGTATGTAATATGAGCATTGAAGGGGGCGCTCGATGCGGCTATATCAACCCGGATGACACCACGTTTGAATTCCTCAAAGGTCGTGAGAGGGTGCCCGCGGATTTCGACGAGGCGTGTGAAAAATGGCGCGCCTACGCCAGCGACTCGGACGCTAGTTATGACGACGAAGTCCAGATTAGCGCTGCAGATATTAAGCCGACAGTGACATGGGGTGTGACCCCTGCGCAGGCTATTTCAATTGAAGAACTCGTGCCTTCGCCTGATGAGGTGGAAGGTCTGGACAAGAATCTGATTAATGACGCGCTTGGTTACATGAAACTAGAGGCGGGTGCGCCGATCAAAGGTACAAAAATTGACGTTGCCTTCATTGGCAGCTGTACCAATGGCCGCCTGAGTGACTTCCAGGCCGCAGCGAAAGCGATTGAGGGTAAAACGGTTGCCAGTAATGTCAGGGCTATAGCAGTCCCTGGTTCCGAGAAGGTTGACAAAGACGCCCGGGCGATAGGTCTGCACGAAATATTTGAAGCCGCCGGATTCGAATGGCGTAAGCCGGGGTGTTCCATGTGCCTGGCGATGAATCCGGATAAACTGGTGGGTGATGAAATTTGTGCCTCCAGTTCGAACCGAAACTTTATCGGGCGGCAGGGCTCTTCAACCGGCAGAACAATCCTGATGAGCCCGGTCATGGTTGCGGCCGCGGCTATCGCGGGGAGTGTCGCCGACGCACGCGAGGTTTTTAACCTGACGGAGGAAACATCATGAGCCTTTCCAAACTGGCGGGTAAGGGGGTTTACGTTCAAGGAAACGATATCGATACAGACCGTATCATTCCAGCGCGATACCTGAAATGCGTGACTTTTGATGAACTTGGACCGTCACTTTTCTACGATGTGCGATTTGAGTCAGACGGTACATCCAAAGGTCATGCGCTGGATGCACCGCAGCATAAGGGCGCAGAAATTTTGATATCCGACGAAAACTTTGGTTGCGGCTCCAGCCGCGAACACGCGCCACAGGCGATCCAGAAGTTCGGATTGAAAGCCGTTATTGCTGGATCATTCGCCGAGATTTTTCATGGTAACTGCACAACACTCGGAATTCCCTGTGTCGTGATGGATGAAGCAAGTCGGGTCAAGCTTACCGCCGATATTGAAAATAACCCTGAGTCAGAGATCATCATTGACCTTGAAGGGATGCAGGTGATCTGTGCGAATGCGATCTACCCGATACAAATGAAAGAATCGACGCGAGAAGCATTTCTTTCCTCTACCTTTGATCCACTCGATAACCTGCTAGGTGCCAAAGCGGAAATATACAGTACGGCGAAGAAGTTGGGTTACGCCTAAGGGGAGCTGAACATGGCCGGGAAAAAAATCGAAATCTACGACACAACTCTCCGGGATGGTAACCAGGGCGAGGGGGTAAACCTGTCCCTTGGCGACAAGCTGGACATTACCCTGGAGTTGGACGCCGTTGGTGTGGATTTCGTTGAAGGTGGCTGGCCTGGCTCCAATCCGAAAGATGACGAGTATTTTCAAAAGGTCCGAGACCTGGAATTGAAGCATCTGAAAATTGTTGCGTTTGGTTCTACTCACCGGGCTGATTCACTGCCTGCGGATGATGTGTTCCTGCAAAAACTGATAGCGGCCAAGGCAGACGTCACCTGTGTCTTTGGTAAAACCTGGGATCTACACGTCGACCAGGCGCTACGGATTTCACCGGATCGAAATCTCGAGTTGATCTGCAATTCAGTGGCCCACCTTAAGAAGTCAACCGGCAATCCGGTTTTCTTCGATGCTGAGCATTTCTTTGACGGTTTTAAGGGCGACCCAGGTTACGCGTTGGCATGTGTTCAAGCGGCAGTGGAAGGCGGCGCAGAAACAGTCATTCTGTGTGATACCAACGGCGGGGTAATGCCCCATGAGGTTGGAAGTGCAATCAGGGAACTGCGAAAAGAGGTCCCTGGGGTCAAGCTCGGCATCCATGTTCACAATGACGGCGGTCTTGCGGTAGCCAATACCCTGCGAGCCATTGAAGAAGGTGTTGTCCAGGTGCAAGGGACGATCAATGGGGTCGGTGAACGGTGTGGCAACGTGGACCTGACATCGATCCTGGGCAACCTTGAACTGAAACTTGGCTACGAATGCCTGCCGGAAGGGCGCATCCATGGCCTGACAAATTTGTCGCGGAAAGTCTGGGAGTACCTGGGGATTAAAGGACCCAGCGGTCAGCCATTTGTTGGTCCCAGTGCTTTTGCCCATAAAGGGGGCGTCCATGTTAGCGCCGTACAACGAAACCCGGACACCTATGAACACATAGACCCCGCACTGGTCGGTAATTCACGAAAAATCCTGATCAGCGAGCTGGCGGGCGGTTCGAACCTGAAAGCCAAACTGTCCAATCGCTATCCTGAACTAGAAGAAGGTAATGCCGTTAAGAGCATCCTTAATGAGATTCAGGACAAAGAACATTCTGGTTATTCCTATGAGAATGCAGATGGTAGTTTCGACCTGATCGTTCGACGTCACATTGGGAAGTACAATCCTTGTTTTGACCCGATTTACTATCGAATTTACTCACCGAGTAACGAAGAACACTCAGACTCGGATGGTCTGATAGAAGCCAGTGTCAAAATTGGTATAGATGATCACGTTGAGCTTTGCGCGGCAGAGGGTATAGGTCCTGTTGATGCGCTCAATCGTGCATTGCAGAAAACGCTGGTCGAGAAATTCCCGGTCATCAAAGACCTGCACCTTACTGATTTCAGCGTTAAGGTCGTTAACAGCACTGAAGAGACGGCAGCAAAGGTTCGGGTTCATCTAGAACACAGCTTCCAGGGCGAGATGTTTGGTACAATCGGGGTCAATGTGGACCTGATCAAGGCAAGCTGGAATGCGCTGATTGAGGCCTACCACTATGCTCTGTTGCAGCACTCGGACTTCGTCGCAGAGCTTGAGCCGGCTTCTTCAACGGATACGGATTCCGGCGACAGAAAATCGGCCAGCTAGTCATCTGATTCCGAAGTCAGAATTCACCGCACGAATGCAATTGACTAACGAGTGCAGGCAGAGATCCGTGATATCTTTCCGACTGAAGCTTTCAACATCACTATTCTCTATATCAAAACTTTCAACTAAATGAGGACGACCCAATGAAGATTGATGGACACTTAACGCCGGACTGGCACTCAATTCCAGATCACGTAAAGAAGATGGAAGCGCAGGGCTTCGACCGTGTTGGCACGGCCGAGATGAATCATGACCCTTTTATGCCGTTGCTGCTGGCTGCGGAACACAGTGAAAAAATCGAAGTAAGCACCGGCATTGCCGTCGCATTCGCACGAAGCCCGATGATTCTCGCGAATCTTGGGCACGACCTGAACGCATACTCTAAAGGACGCATGGTGATGGGGTTGGGTTCCCAGATTCGACCACATATCACCAAGCGATTTAGTATGCCATGGGGCGCACCCGCACCACAGATGAAAGAGTTGGTTCAGGCAATGCGTGCGATCTGGGCCAACTGGTACGAAGGCGAGCCTCTCAGGTTTGAAGGAAAGTATTACAACCACACTCTGATGACGCCAGCGTTTACACCGGAAGATAAGGAATATGGCGCACCTAAAGTGACCCTGGCAGCCGTTGGACCGATCATGACTGAAGTTGCGGGTGAAGTTGCCGATGGGTTGATCATTCATCCATTTAGTAACGAGAAGTACATTCGTGAGGTAACGCTGCCAGCGATTGAGCGCGGTCTGGCCAAGTCTGGTCGGTCACGTGAAGATTTCGAAATCGCCTATACCCCGTTTATTGTTTCCGGAAAGGACGAAGAAACTTTCGAGAAAGTAAAACTTGAAGCTAAAAATCGTATTGCTTTCTATGGGTCCACTCCCGCGTACAAGAATGTTCTGGGTGTGCATGGCTTGGGCGACATGCAATTCGAATTGAACAAGTTATCCAAGGAAGGCCGGTGGGCTGAGATGGGCGAAATGATCACTGATGATCTCCTGAATATTATGGGTGTGATGGGTGAGCCTTCCAGTCTCGTTGCCGAAATCAAATCACGATATGGCGATTTTACCGACCGCACTAGTGGTGGGTTTACTTTTGTAGATACGGAAGAGCGCGTTGAGATGATTGCGGCGCTTCGCGCCTGACAATAGTGCTCAAATGATGGGGATTTGAATGTCTAATGAACTTTGGCGACACAGCGCAACTGAACTGGCGGAACTGATTCGAAAGAAAGATGTTTCTAGCCGGGAGGTTGTTGAATCCCATCTCAACCGGATAGAGGCCGTTAACCCGGCCGTGAATGCCGTAACTCGAGTGCTGGCAGATTCAGCACTCGAGGCGGCCGACCAGGCTGATGCTTCGGCTGTATCGGGTCCGCTGCATGGCGTACCTTTCACCATTAAAGAAAATATTGATTGTGTCGGCTCTCCCACGACGCAGGGTGTTCCGGCGATGGCTGATACCATGCCATCCCAGGATGCGCCTGTCGTTGAGAGAATGAAGCTGGCAGGCGCGATCCCTCTGGCAAGGACAAATTTGCCAGAATTTGGCTTGCGCATTCACACCGATAACCCACTGCATGGTCTTACCCGCAATCCCTGGGATTTAATGCGGACCGCTGGTGGAAGCAGTGGCGGTGAAGGCGTAGCGCTGGCGACGGGCATGTCACCCATCGGCCTGGGCAATGATATTGGTGGCTCGTTACGTAACCCTGCTTTTTGCAGCGGTATTACTGCTATTAAGGCGACGACCGGTCGGATCCCCTGGGCTTCTTCCATTGAACCCGTTTCCCAGCCCATTGCCTATTCACTGATGGTTGCGGAAGGCCCGATGGCAAGGTCAGTAAAAGACATTAAGCTCGCACTCGAGTTCCTTTCCGGTCGAGATGTTCGTGACCCAATGAGTGTTACTGCGCCTCTTGACGGTCCAGAACCGAAAAACCGTAACGTCGCACTGGTGACCGAAATTGAAGGCATTAAAATCCCGGCGGCATTTGTTGCCGCGATTCGTCGCGCAGGAGAGATTCTCGAGGCTGCTGGTTGGCATGTAGAAGAATGCCAGCCACCTGAGCTCGCTCGCGTCAATGAAGTGTGGGCCCAATTGCTGACTCGGGATGTTGAAGAAACGTTGTCGGACATCAGCCCGATCATGACTGAAGGTGCCGTTGGCCTGATAAATCGGTTGATAGAACGTTTTCCCTCTTCAGCGATGCCTAATACAGTGGTTCATACGGAGCGAGATCGATTGTGCCGGGATTGGTCTGCGTTTAACCAGCGGTACCCTCTGGTTGTCGGTCCGGTATGGGGCGATGTTCAGTTCCTCCACGATGCTGACCTTGATCCACATACGGGCGTTGATACAACGTTGGACCGATTGGCATTCATTACACCGGGTAATCTACTGGGTATCCCTGCACTATCGGTTCCGATGGGCGTGCATGACGGCTTGCCGCTGGGAGTCCAGGTCTATGCTGATCGCTGGCGTGAGGATCTGTGCCTGGCTGCGGCCCAATTGATTGAGGATGAAGTAGGGTTGATCTGCCCTATTGATCCGGTCACTTAGCCAAAACCAGTACCGTCTGGCTCTAAGCTGAGTGAATAATCCTTTGCGGTCCGCGTATGTTGGTAACCAGTACGCTGCATCTTCAAGGGTATTCTCTGTTTGAATCATCGGTCATGAAAACAAAAAACCAGCACCGGTGAGTTTTGTAGAGTTATCAGGTTTTGCTATCGCGCCAGCTAGCATCGATTGCCTGGTCGGTCAAAGTGGTTTCACCCTTTACTCTTGCTGAAACCCTTGATTCGGTCCTGCATCGACTTGTCTGCGCCGGGGCTGTTTTCTCGTTCAAAGGTCAGGCCTTCGCCCAGGGGCAGATTCATGCCTTTGTTCACCAGCATTTTGTCAGCGCGAAGGGTGTGCCAGGAGTTGCCTACAATCTGTCGTGCGATCTCGAGCGTACGGTCGATTAGCGCTTCGTCAGCGACGCATTCATTGGCAAGGCCCATTTCGACAGCCTCGCTGCCTGCTACTACCCGGCCGGTATACATCATTTCCTTCGCTCGAATCGGCCCAATCCTGCGGGGTAGTCGTTGGCTCATGCCCCATAGTGGTGTCATGCCCCATTTTCCATGGGTGTCTGCAAACTTGGCGGAGTCGCTCGCGATTAATAGGTCACAGGCGATGGCGAGCTCGAGAGAACCTGTGTAGCAATGTCCTTGTACTGAAGCGATGACGGGCTGTGGCAGTTTTTCAATCAATTCGAGGGTTTCAGCCTGGAAGTGACGAGAGGGTGCTGTCTCTCCAGCCTGGATCGCCTTCAGGTCGTTACCCGCTGAAAAGGATCTCCCAGCACCGCGAAGAATCACGCAGCCTATCTCTTCTGATTGGGCAGCGATTGACTCCAGATGTTCTCGTAACTCAATAAACAGGTTCGGGCTTAGTGCATTTAGCGTATCCGGTCGATTCAACGTGAGGATTGCAATCCCGTTGTCGTCGTTTCTTAGTACCAGGTCTTTCATTGTTGCCTCCATTGGTTTCTAAACAACAAGCGTGTTCTAAAACAAAAAATTCAACCTGCATTGTGCGCGATTCGACGAGGTGCTGCAAAGCGGTGACAGGTACGTGTATGCTTCGTAATCGAGGAGAAATTGATGATAGAACTACCCCGGTCTGTTGAGTGGCGAGACAACACGCTCGTTTTACTAGATCAGAGAAAATTACCGCAGAAAGAAGAAGTTGTGATTTGCGAAGCCATTGAACAGGTGTTCGATGGCATTAAAACACTCACCGTTCGTGGTGCGCCCGCTATAGGCATCGCCGCTGCCTACGGCCTATTGTTAGGCAGCCACAATAAGAATGGTGCTGATATTCACGCCGGCTTCAATGAGCGATGTGACTACCTGATCAGTGCAAGGCCTACGGCGGTTAACCTGGCCTGGGCCGTAAACCGGATGCGAGACCGTGAGCGGCGCTGTCATGACCAGACTAGCTTGTTTGCTAATTTGTTACAGGAAGCACAGTCAATTCATGAGGAAGACAGGGTGGCGTGCAATGCCATCGCTGATGTTGGATTGCCACTGGTAGAGGCCCATCCGAATTTGCTGACCCATTGCAACGCTGGTAGCCTCGCTGTCTCTGAGCTTGGTACAGCACTCGCGCCTATCTACCGCGCTCACCAGAAAGGTATAAAAGTCCACGTGTTTGTCGATGAAACAAGACCGCTGCTGCAGGGCGCAAGACTGACCGCGTACGAACTGCATCGTAACGAGGTCGATT
>JABGVY010000443.1 GCA_018645845.1 Gammaproteobacteria bacterium
GGATACACCATCTGCAGTCTACTCTCATCATGGTGCTGCATGGGCTGTTGTTAACTAGTCCGCGGTAGTGCTGCATGGGCAGTTGTTAACTAGTCCGCGGTAGTGCTGCATGGGCAGTTGTTAACTAGTCCGCGGTAGTGCTGCATGGGCAGTTGTTAACTAGTGCGCGCAACCGGTAGCATAAGCGTATGGAGAGTCAGAACAGTCAGACGCAATTTAGTGATCGTGCCGCGGAATACAAAGCGCGCGTCGAAAGGGTCATGGTGGAATTTGTCTGCGCGAAAAAATTACAGGGTCGGTTAGGTGATGCCGTTCATTATGCGATCGCTACGGATGGGAAGAGGATACGTCCTCTGATTGTTTATGCGACGGCGGAGTTGTTGGGTGTTCCGCTTGCGATCGCGGATTATCCTGCCGCCGCTATCGAACTGGTGCATATCTATTCTCTTGTCCACGATGATTTACCAGCTATGGATGACGATGATCTCAGGAGAGGTGAACCAACCGTCCACAAAAAATTCGATGAAGCGACGGGCATTCTTGTCGGCGATGCGCTGCTAACCTTTGCGTTTGAATTACTAGCGGAATCCGGAGTTGAGCCATCTTTGATTGTTGAGTGGGTGCGCCTGCTATCAAAAGCGGCGGGAGCCAACGGGATGATCGCGGGGCAATCTACAGACCTTCAAGGTGAAACCCGTGTTCTAGCTTTGGATGAGCTTGAGCAAATGCATAGGCAGAAGAGTGGGGCTCTGATCGAAACGGGCCTTTCGATGATCTGTAGTGAAGTCGTCACTGCGACGTTGGGGAACGGAACTAATGAAGCTGATCGACTAGAGGGTTTCGGTCATCATATAGGCCTGGCATTCCAGATTAGAGATGACCTGCTGGATGTCGAAGGCACAACCGAACAGATTGGAAAACCCCAGGGATCAGATGCGGCCAGCAACAAGTCAACTTTTGCCAGTTTGTTGGGTGTGGAGACAGCACGAAACAAAATGCAGCAGGAACTTGCCGCGGCCCAGCAGCAGTTGACGTGTTTTGGAAAACGAGCTGAAGGTCTACACTGGATTGCTGAATATATTGTCTCTCGTAACAAATAGGCTCCTGCTATCCATGGAGTATCAAGGTCTACAATAAAACCAGAACCCGGAGTGAGTTGATTCGTGAGTAAACTGAAAGGACAGACCGCTATAGTGACCGGCGCAGGCAGGGGTGTTGGAAGGGCGATTGCCATGATGCTCGCCGAAGACGGCGCGTGTGTTGTGGTTAATGACCTGGATTCGGATGTCGCCGCAGAAACCGTCGCGCTCATACAACAATCCGGCCACGAAGCCTCGTTGATTGCAGGCAGCGTAACAGATGCTGACTTTCCGGGGTTTTTGCTACAGGGCGCTCTTGATACCTATGGCGGCATAGACATTATCGTTAATAATGCGGGCTACATCTGGAATGGTGCGATGCATAACCATTCCGATGAACAATTTCAGGCGATGTTAGACGTTCATCTGTCCGCTCCATTTAGGATACTCAGGGAATTTTCAAGCTGGTTGAGACCGCAGGCTAGTAAGGAAATTGAAGCAAATGGCCAGGCCAAGTGTCGGAAGGTCGTGAACATATCCTCTGTCTCTGGTACCACCGGAAGCGCTACACAAATTGCATACAGCGCTGCTAAGGCGGGTGTGCTGGGACTGACCAAAACGCTCGCAAAGGAATGGGGCCGCTACAATGTCACGGTTAACTGTGTGGCATTTGGTCCAATTGACACCCGATTAACACAGTCATATTCCGACGCGCCGCCAACCATTGACGTCGGCGGGCGTGAATTTAAAGTGGGCTTGAGCGAAAGGCAAATAGAAGGGCTTACCGCCTCATCTCCCCTTGGTAGAACCGGGAAGCCAGAAGATGCTGCAGGAGCGGTATATTTGTTCTGTATTCCTGAATCCAACTTCGTCACCGGCGAGGTGCTTACCTGTTCGGGTGGGCTTTAAGCTGTGATAACGGTGTTTCGGTAGGTCATATGTGTCATTGCCTCTAGTAGAGGCAAGGTTATTCAAACCCGAGTCGTTCCAGGTTTCTAGCCATGTCCGGACCAGCAGTTGCTGTCTTCACGTTGCGGTCAATATCCCTGATGATGCCGTTGCTATCGATATAGAAAGTCCATCTTTTGGCGTAGCCAATCGCGCTTAGTACACCGAAAGACCTGGAAACTGATTTGCTCGCGTCGGACAGCACGGGGAAGTTAGCCTCATGAAGTTTTGCGAAGGCAGTTACGTCATCGAGCGTATCTGTGCTTGCCATGAAGTATGCGGCTTTGTATTGCTTTAAGATTTCATCACTGTCACGCAGCGATTGGCATTCCCTGGTTCAGCCCCC
>JABGVY010000463.1 GCA_018645845.1 Gammaproteobacteria bacterium
TACATTTTCCTGTCATTGTTTCTGGCGAGCTGCGCTCCGGCCTGGGGTGTGTCCCTGGAAGAAGAGGTGAAACTGGGTCAGGCAGAACACCAAAAAATAATGAGCAAGTTCGGCATTTATCGCGACCAAGAATTGCAGAGCTATATAAATAAGGTCGGTCAGCGCGTTGCCGCGGAAAGCTCGAGACCTGAGATCGAGTACCGTTTTACCATTCTCAATGACGACATGATCAATGCGTTCGCCCTGCCTGGGGGGTTCATTTACGTCACACGTGGCATGCTTTTGCATATGAATTCGGAATCAGAACTGGCCGCAGTTCTGGGACATGAGATTGCACATGTCACAGAAAAACACGCGTTGCGGCGCGAAACGCGGGGAAAAGGAATTAGCGTTTTGAACACAGTATTGGCTGTAGGTACTGGTCAACCGGGGCTCTATGAGTTGGGAAATGTCTTTGGTGGGGCTTACCTGTTGGGATACAGCCGGGAGTTTGAGCTAGACGCTGATGAGGTGGGTGCTCAGTACATGGCGAAAGCCGGTTACTCGCCGAGCGCCATGTTAAACACCATAGAAATACTCAAGGCTAAAGATCGGATTGAAATCTCCCAGGCCAGGAAAGAAAAAAGGGAACCAAGAGTCTCTCACGGAACCTCCAGCCACCCTGATAACGACACACGCTATAAAAATGCGATTAGCGCATCTGAAAAACTCCTTCGTGATTACGATGAGTTTATCAAGGCCGACGAGTTCCTTGAGAAACTCAATGGACTCGCCTACGGGAAATCAAGACAGGTAGGTGTGGTCCGAAAGAACACTTTTTATCATCCCAAGCTGGGTATCAAATTTAATTTTCCGGAGTCGTGGCGTTTCGAAACGCTTCGCCAGGGGGTGATGGTCGTCAATCAGGTCGGAGAATCTAGCTTTACCATCACCACCGCCAGGTTGGCGCGGGGTGCGACCCCCGCCGGTTTTGCGAAGGAACAACTGGGGTTGAACGTTCGAGAGGGGCGCGAAATCACGATTGACGGTATGCCGGCATACCTTGGGATCGCGGATAAGGCCGACTCTGCCTATGGGCCCAGACCTGTTCGTTTTGCGGTCATCTTTGATGAAAGAAAGCGCCTGGCTTACATTCTTCGTGGCGCGGGGAAGTATGACCTGCGTAAAATTGCCGACGACAGGAACTATATCGCCAGTATTTTTAGTTTTGATCGGATGTCTCGGGAGGATTTCCAGGGCGCGAAAACGCCGACTGTGCAGGTAGTCCGAGCAGAAGAGGACACGACGATGGAACAGTTGGCAGAGGAATCGCCCATTACGAATTACGCGCTAGACACCCTGCGAGTGATGAATGGACTTTATCCTAATGGTCAGCCAGAAAATGGTCAGCTGATCAAAATTGTTAACTAGAAATTGTTAACTGGCGGCCTTGAGCAGCAGCTCGTGTGAGCGAACCTGGTCGTCGTTATCGACACCCTGGATTCTGCCCCGGGCGATCAGGTAGTTCAGCCCCAGTGTTTCCCGGTATTGCGTAAGTTTATCCTTAATGGCAATGCTGTCTCCGACGATTGCCCATTCATCAACGCTGGTTGCGGTATCGCGGAATCTGCTGGCTACTTCGAGATTCAGTGATTCCCTGACCTGGTTTTCAAGGGACGGCTTGTCGGTGACAAATACGGTCCGCATGACAGGAATGACTTCCACAGGAGGATGACCTGTGTCACGTACGTGGCCCTGATGCGCAAGAATGTTTTCCCTGAGACTCGAAAGAGTTTCTACCGGCGAGGCGATATAAGGCAGTCCCAGAGTGCCGGCCTGTTTGATGGCCAGAGGCCCGAAGGCAGCCACCCAGAGAGGGGGGTGCGGCTGCTGCACGGGTAAGGGGGATAGTGTGATGTCATTGCCTTCAAATTGCGCGATTGGTTCCCCGGTCCATGCGTTGATCATGAGTTCCAGATTGGACTTGAATCGTTTACGTTTTTCGCTGGTGGGAATGCCAAAGGGTTTGAACATGGATGGCTGAAACCCGCGGCCGATTCCAAGAATGACGCGGCCGTCGGAAAGGCGATCGAGAACCGCGACTTCTTCAGCAGCCAGTATTGGATTCCTGATGGGCAACAGGTAAGAAGTTGTCCCTAGTTTGATTTTACTGGTTCGTGCGGCGACCGCCGCAAGCAGCATCAGTGGCGCAGGCAAGGCGGTGGGTCCGGTAAAGTGATTTTCCGGCAACCAGAAGGAATCAAATCCCAGTGATTCCGCGATCTCGCCCTGTTCGGCGAGTTCCTTGGCAAGCCCCTGGGTTCCAAACTTCCAGGCTGTAACTGCAATTTTCATGACTAATGCTTCCTTATCATTTCCCGACCGGTTCAGTTTTGTCCTGGCCGATCTGTGGCAGAATACCGGACCGGATAGATAACCCCGAATACAAATACTGAAAAAGGAAATACAGTGAATCCTAACATGCCCGTCATTATTGGTGTCTCGCAAATACTCCAACGAGTCACCGACCTTAACGATGCAAAAGAGCCGATTGACTTAATGGTGGAAGCAGCGATCAAGGCCGCCGACGATTGTGGAAAGCCAGGGCTGCTCGAAGAAGTGGAGTCAGTTCGTGTGATTCGCGGATGGTGGAAGTACCAGCAACCTGCCGGGTATGTGGCAGAGAAAATAGGCTGCAGCAATGCGGAACTGGTGGGTACGTGCTACGGCGGCAATATGGTCCAGAGTGCGCTTAACGCTACCGCTGTGGACATTGCCAACGGAGCAAAATCACTGGTGTTGCTGACGGGCGCAGAGATCGGTAACTCACTTGCCAAAGCGAGAAAAAATAGCCAGGAACTGTCGGTGAAGGAAACCCATGGTGAATATGATCGATTAATCGGTCAGGAAGAACCCATGAGTGGCGA
>JABGVY010000084.1 GCA_018645845.1 Gammaproteobacteria bacterium
CAAACCGAATAAACGATATGGTGGCTCGTATAGGCCCAAAAAAGAAATACCTGTATTTGTTCGGAGTCGACTCAGGCCCTGGCTAATAAGCCTCTCGCATTCCGTCGCCATGCTGGCAATTTATAAGGATTCTGTCCCAGAACCGTTACTTACATCTCTAGTAATATGCATTGCTGGAAATATGTCGGGAAACGTGCCTACAAGGCAGCAGGGTTAATCACACTACCATTATCAACGCGCAGTTCCGCGCCATTGATGAACTTGGCCTCATCTGAAGCAAGAAACAGCACCGCATAACCTACGTCCATCGGCTCACCGAGACCCGGACTTGGTATTCGTTGTTCTGGCGGTAGTGGTGCAGGTCGTTCAACACCGCGTGCTTCCGCCGCCGCGGCGGCATCGGCATATAGCTTTTCGATCAATGGCGTCTGGATCACACTTGGAAAAATACAATTGACTCTGATGTTGTAACGAAGTTGTTGACAGTGAATAGCCGCATGCGAAGTCATCGTTCGTATTGCACCCTTGCAGGCCCCATAGGCAAAGCTGGTGTGATAACCCAGTAATGCTGTTGTAGAAGCAATATTGACTATCGCACCCATCTTACCGTTGGCCTTGATCGTCTCAATGCCATACTTGATCCCAAAAAATGCACCGTCCATGTGGATGCGTTGATGGGTTCGATATTGGTCCCAGGTCACCTCTTCGACCGAGCCCGGTATAAACATACCCGCATTATTAACCACAACATTTAACTCATCAAAATGACCCAGGGTTTGCTTGATCACAAGCTGCCATTGATCCTCTTCAGCGACGTCGTGCTCCAGAAAAATCGCGCCGTTACCCGCGGCATGAGCAGCGTCCTCTCCGTTTTCCTTATCGATATCAGTAATGACAACCTTCGCGCCCTCTTTCGCCAACGCTATCGCATCGGCACGCCCTAGCCCCGATCCACCACCAGTCACCAGGCAAACCTTGTCTTCGACTCTACCCATCTGCATACCCTTTTAAGTAATCAAAAATATGAGTCAACGTTAAACCCGCTTCAGTAACATCACAACCAGCATCAATCTCAAGCGCGCAAGTCACCCTGGTCGTGCGGATGCGCAGGTTATGAATAAAACAGGCCGAAACAGCCTGACGTCAGTTCAAGGCAGTCACTACAAATCAGCTGATGGTGCTCATCATTTAATCCTCTACAAACCCCGGCCATGTAGCCATGTAGTCGATGAATTTTACAGACAAGCCTTCGTCCGCAAGATAGTCCCTCGTGACAGGCAGGGCCACCGGTTTAAAGCCGACATCTGCCGCGTACCGGTTGGGGAAGTCATGCTGCAGGATTGCCGCTCGACCGAGCATGATCCAGTCAATTTCATGATTCATTGCCTGATCAGCTAACTGCGGTGTACTTATTTTACCGGCGACACCCAGCTTTACCTGGGCCCGCTCAAGACCGGCGAACAACTCCAGCAATGAACTGCCAGCAAACGCTTCATCTACCGGTTCCTTGAACACATCCCACAATGACATGTCCAGAAAGTCCAGCCGGTCATCGTTCAGACAGCGCGTCGCCATTTCAACCGTTTCCCGCGTATCGATACCAAATCTCTCAGGGGACAGCCTTACGCCTAGCTGAAATTCCTGACGACAGTTATGACGAACACCATCAATAATTTCATCCAGAATGCGGTATCGATTCTGCAATGACCCGCCATACTCGTCTTTCCTGCGATTGGTTTCTTCGCTGAAAAACTGACAAAGGAGATAGCCATGTGCACCATGTAATTCAACACCATCGAAGCCGGCCTGATCACACCGCACTGCAGCAGCAATGAAATCATCCCGCACCTGATGGACTTCATCAGTGGACAGTGCGCGAGCCCTGGTTTCTTCATCATCGGAGGCACTAACAGGTGCCTGGCCGATGATATCTTCTGGCGATCGCATGCCCGCATGGTGCAGTTGCGCATTCGCCAGGCTACCTTGTGACTTGATGGCCTCTGCCAATCGGCTCAACCCTTCAATATGCTGGTCGCCAAAAGCACCAAGTTGCCCGGGGAACCCCTTTCCAATTTCCTGCACATGAGCAGCGCAGGTCATCGTAAGGCCAAAGCCACCTTCTGCCCGCTTCGTTAACCATTTAAACTCTTCATCAGACAGAACGCCGTCCTCGTGGCTCTGCCAGTTTGTCAGGGGCGCCAGCATGAATCGGTTTTTCATCGGGCGGCCGCGTTGAAACTCCAGGGGCGTCAGTAATTTACTCATTATCAGGTTACTTCAAGAAAAAAAAAGAAGTATGCCCGCAGGAAGGCTTGGTACGTACGACTTTGTCGAGCAGCATCTGCAGGTATCAATATAATTTATGTCATACCCGGCTATCCGGCATATCGCCCTACTAGCCTCGCCTTTTACTTTCACCTTTGCTTTTACCTTTACTTTACCCTTACTTCATTTTTTAAGTTTCGAATAGACCGCGACACACGCAGCGGCAACTAGGGCCTGGAAGCCAGCCAAATTACGTGCCGCGATCCTTTTCCCTTATGGGCACGTACGCGCTGTTCGTTAACCCGGAAACCGGCCTTCTTTAGCAGGGCGGTGAACCGGGGTGCAGAGGTCGCAGACCATACGGCGAGCACACCTGATTGACGAAGCGCATGGTAAGCCGACTCTAGCCCTTGAAGTGAATAAAGGTCGTCGTTTTCAGGATGAGTTAACCCTTCAGGCCCATTGTCAACATCCAACAGTATCGCATCGTATTCACCCGAAGCGCGATTGATCAAATCAGCCACGTCGGCAACGGTAACCTGTACCCGTTTGTCGAGGAGCGGTTCTCCGGCGCATACACCAAGAATCTCGCGATTCCACTTCAAAACGCCCGGGACGAGTTCTGCTACCTCAATCGTCGCATCCGCGGGTAGGTTATCCAAAGCGGCCGCAAGCGTGAAGCCCATACCTAAACCGCCAATCAGTATTCTGGCCGATTCCGCGGTCCTACAATGGGCGCAAGCTAATTCGCCCAAAGCGTCCTCCGACCCGTGTGTGCGAGAGTTCATCAGATCACCCTGCGAGCCGGAAATCCGTATGGAAAATTCATTGGCGCGTCTAAGCAGACGTAACTGGCCACCGTTACGCGGAATATCAGCGCTGTCCAACAATTCCCATCTATTCACTGCTCATCCTCTGTTTGTGTCATTACTACTCTGCTCATCCTCTGTTTGTGTCATTACTACTCTGGTCATCCTCTGTTTGTGTCACTACTACTCTGGTCATCCTCTGTTTGTGTCACTACTACTTTTGCGTTCAGATTTTTCTTTGAAGACATTCTTCGTGACCAACCCTTTGCTATCGTCCTTGAACGTGAGTTGCGGGCTTCACGATACTAGACACTATATGTATCCCGGATTAAAACGCCTAAGCTTTTCCGCGACCCAACCACCCAATCACCCAATCACCGATCCAATTCGTTACACTGATAATCCCGACCAGAAAAGAGCGACACAATGCAGACTCCAGAATCATTCTCTCCCCGCGAAGTAGCAACCGGAGACCGTGGCCAATTGGCGCACCCTGCCGCCATTGAGCATAGCAAGCGCCTGGTCAGAAACCTTTATAAGGTTGGCGACAAAGCATGGTCACTGGTTGGCAACGGCCTCTCAAACCAGTCTTTTGTAGAGGGGCCAGAAGGGCTTATTGTCATCGACACCGGTGAATGTATCGAAGAAATGTCAGCGGCACTGGAAGAGATAAGAAAGGAAACTGATGCACCCCTGGTGGCATGCATTTATACCCATTTTCACTACGTTGGCGGCACAGAAGCGCTACTGGCCGAAAACCCCAACCTTCCAATCTGGGGGCATACGGGTATTCAGGCTAACCTCAAGCGTTTCGGCGGAGAGGTTGCACCCAGAGTGACAAGAGGACTGGTGCATCAGTTTGCCATCATGATGCCAAATGAAGGGCCTGATGGTGTGGTCAATGTTGGACTGGGCAATTTCTATCGAAACCCCGGACATGCGCCCTTTACCGGGGGCCACGTTCCCGCCCAGCATACGTTCGACACACCAACAAAAGCATCAATCGCCGGGCTGGACGTTGAATTTTATCCGGCACCCTCTGACGCAACAGATTCTGTGACCATCTGGTTTCCAGCATTAAAGCTCGCCGTCAACAACCTGCTCTGGCCAACGCTTTTCAACGTGTTCGCGATTCGCGGTGAGGAATACCGTGACCCCAGGATACTATTGAAAGGCCTAGACGAACTTGCCGGACTTGGCGCTGAGGAACTCATCGGTGCTCACGGTTCGCCGCTTTCAGGTGCAGCAAATATCGCAGAGCGCACCCGCGATTACCGCGATTCAATACAGTTCATGTGGGACCAGACCGTGCGCTGCGCTAACCTGGGCCTAACGCTCAACGAGACTATTGCCGCTGTTTGCCTGCCGGAATACTTCGAAAAACACTACACTACCCAACAATTTTATGGCGTCGTAGAACATCACATTCGCCAGATCTACACTGGCCTATTTGGTTGGTTTGATGAAGACGAAGCGAACCTGTTTCCCACACCGGCACCCCAGCGCGCGCAGAAGCTTATCAACGGGTTTGGCGGTATCAGCAGGGTCCGTGACGAAATAGATGAAGCACTTGCGGCGAAGGATTACCGCTGGGCCATCGAAGTGTCATCCTGGCTGGTAAGGTCCGACGTCAACGACACCGGCAGAGCAGACGCAGGAGAGACAGAAGACCGCATACGACTTGCCCAGGCATTGCGGGGCGTTGCCCAATCAACAACATCCGCCAATATCAGAAACTGGTGCATAACACGTGCTCTGGAATTAGATGGCACGATCAGCCTGGAGCGCTTTCG
>JABGVY010000465.1 GCA_018645845.1 Gammaproteobacteria bacterium
GGCAATGCGGCTGCCCGATTAAGCGCTGCAAAGCCGCCAATCTCAACAATCGACTTACGATCTGCATTAAGAAGCAGTTCAGCGGGCTGGTCGAGATACTGCTCCAGAAACAACGGACCATCCTTCGCAGCTCGGAACCCAACCGACGCCTGGATTTGACTATTGGTCCAAGAGGACAGGATTAATGGATAAAATTGTTCCAGGTGTGAGGAAAACCGACGCTCAAACTGTTTATTCGTGAAATCGCAGAGCGCCGAATAATGATCATTCTCAGCTGTCGCGAGAAGCATCCCATTTAACTGATCACCAACAGCTGGTGTCCCCATTACACTCTTCCAATAACCAGTAACATCACGTTAGAGGCTCCGGGGGCGAGAATCATTCGCTATCGACGAAATCTATAGGAATGACAAGCGATTAACCGTGGTCAATAATCCTATGAACGCAATATCGGGACTAGCATGACTCACCACAAAGTAATCGATGCCATTGTTGTCGGGGCAGGCTTCGCGGGCATGTACACGCTCTACAAAATGCTGGACGCCGGGTTTTCAGCCCGGGTCTTCGAAGCCGGTGACAATGTTGGCGGCACCTGGTACTGGAACCGATACCCAGGGGCGCGCTGTGATATCGAAAGCATGGAATACTCATATTCCTTCGATGACGACCTGCAACAGAAATGGAACTGGACCGAGCGATATGCCACTCAACCAGAACTCCTGAAGTACGCCAACCACGTGGCTGACAGCTTCAACCTGCGGCCTCATATTTCTTTCAGCACACGGGTAGTTTCTGCTCACTATGATGAAGAGGCTTCTGTCTGGCAAGTGACCACAGACCAGGGTGAAAAAATCAGTGCTCGATTCTGCATCATGGCAACCGGATGCCTTTCCTCAGTCAACCAACCTGATTTTGAGGGCATTGCCAATTTCAAGGGTAACACTTACCACACCGGGCAGTGGCCCCATGAGGGGGTCGATTTTACCGGTCGCCGGGTCGGGATCATTGGTACCGGCTCATCCTCTATTCAGTCCATTCCACTGATTGCTGAACAGGCGGAACAATTGACCGTATTCCAGCGAACTGCCAACTTTTCAGTACCCGCCCATAATCAGGACCTGGACGAGCACTATATTGACGAGATAAAAAGAGAATACGGTACTTTTCGTGACGAGAACCGGCAAATGCACGGGGGGTTCGGTGCCCGACGACCGAAGCACGAGGATTCGATCTGGGATGCCGACAATGAGACCATCCAGAAACGCCTTGAAGAACGATGGGCACTCGGAGGCCTCGGCTTCACCGGTGCCTTTGCGGACCTTGGGCTGAGTGTCGAAGCGAACAACATTGCCGCGGAATTTATCCGCGAGAAGATTCGTGCAACCGTCACTGACCCTGCGGTCGCAGAGTTGCTTTGCCCCAGCGGGATTGTTGGCTGCAAAAGAGTGTGTGTCGATACCAATTACTACGCCACCTATAACCGTGACAACGTCGCACTAGTCGATGTGAGCCAGCACCCGATCGACCTTCTGACAGACAAGGGTCTTGTAACAAATGATGTTGAGTATGAGTTTGACGACATCATCTTCGCCACCGGGTTTGATGCGATGACCGGCACCTTACTCAAAATTGATATCAGGGGAAAAGGTGGGCTGACCTTGCAGGAAAAGTGGCATGCGGGCCCCCGAACTTATCTTGGCCTATCTACCTATGGGTTTCCGAACCTGTTCACCATTTCGGGACCCGGTAGCCCTTCGGTGCTGTCCAACATGATTTTAACTATTGAACAGCATGTGAACTGGATTATGGAATGCCTGGGTTATATGCGTACCCAGCAACTCGTCAGTATCGAAGCAAACCTGGATGCAGAAGATGCCTGGGTAAAACAGGGCAACGAATTCGCCAATATGACACTGATGCCCATGTGCAATTCCTGGTACCTTGGCGCCAATGTGCCCGGGAAACCCAGAGTATTCATGCCCTTTGTGGGCGGCATACCCCTGTACTTTGAAACCTGCGCTAAAGTCGCTGCCAATAATTACGAGGGTTTCACTCTAAACGCAGGGTAACGATACCCCCGCCAGCCAAATGCCAGCGGCTCAATCATCCAGTCGCCTGATCTTGGGTGGCTCACCGGTTGACCCTTTGGTAACACCGGAGATACTGGATTTGCTCGCAGATATTTTTGGGAATTTTCGACTAAGCTCAGGACCTGCTGCGGTTAAGCCGCCATCAACCACGATGGACTCCCCCGTGACAAACTCCGCATCACTGGATGCCAGGAACAATGCCGCTCCGGCGATATGCTCACCCCTGCCATAGTCTGGCCAGGGCTGTGACTTAGCAAAAGACTTCCGGGTCGCTTCCGGCTTACCGCCATCGGCCAGGGGTGTGGCAATAAACCCGGGGCAGATGGCGTTAACTCTGATCCGGTATTCGGCAAGCTCAACGGCGGCTGCTTTGGACATACTGATCACCGCGGCTTTCGCCGCTGAGTAAACCAGTGGACCCGCATCACCACTCAAACCAGCGATAGAGGCGGTATTGATGATCGAGCCGCCCTGTCCCTGGGCCTGCATGTGACGCGCGCCATGTTTGAGGCCAAGAAACACCCCCTTGGCCAACACATCGAAAGTGTAATCCCAGTCTTCAGTCGTGGTTTCGGTCAATGGACCAATCGCCCCGCCAACACCTGCATTGTTGAACAACACATCGACATGCCCAAATCGACTCACGGCTTCATCCAGCATCGCTACAATATCGGGCTCCGATGCAACGTCAGTCTTGATGAAGCTCACGCTTTCTCCGTATCCCAGACCGTTCGCTTGTTCAACGGCAGCGGCCCCGGTTGTTTCATTGAAGTCTGCAATCACGACGGACGCGCCTTCTTCAAGAAAACGAATCACGGTTGATAACCCCATCCCGCTGGCACCACCGGTTACAACGGCTACTTTCTCATTTAATCTGTTCATCATGTGATCTCTTCATCAGGTAATAGGAGGCCTGCCCATCATCGGGCCGTCACCTTCCTCCATTGTGATAGGTGCGGTGATAGGTGCATGTTTCCATTTCACAAACACTGAAATGGTGCGGGGCGGGCCCATATCAGTCTCCGTGAACCCGCCGGTCACTTTCCGTGTGACATAGTATGCCGCACTCACAGTGCTCGCGAACAACATTTATTCCGGCGCGAACATCCTGGACGCTTGATCCCGGTAGCCAGCATCGAACGAGCTAACGAACACTTTATGGTGAACAGCGATCGCCCGCCTATCCTCCTCATAGCGCCAAAGATGGTGAAGGTTTCGAACTCGTAATCCTTTCCGAAGCGAGCCCCTGTAAACCTTCATATCCGCAATATCGATCAAACCAAGTTGGCCGTCAGGGGTTAGCACGACATTGCCTAGATGCATGGACCGAAGGTAGACACCTTTGTCGTGTAATTGTTTGATAAAGGCGCCAAGCCTGGTCACAAGCCCGGCATCAAAATCAGGCACCTCACGCAGGATGTTGCCCGGCAGGGGCTCATAATGCACCGCTGTCCGGTCAAGCTCTGGCAGGCGTATTGATTCAATCACCTTGAGCGTTGGCACACCAAGAGCGTGCAATGCCTCTGAGTTTTTCTCGAACCGCCGCCAATAGGGAAACAGCCGTGCGGAGGTGAAGAGTCGTTTCACACGAAACAGCTTGAGGTAGGTGCCATCCTTCAGCAGCAGGACTTTATCGCCATAATCATCAGCAGCAATGACATCAGCCCCTGCTCGCATCTCGAGATACTTTTCATTAGTCAGAGACTTCATAAATCACTCAGGACGCCTGGGCTACCTTCTCTTCTATCGAAGGGTCTTCGACAAACAGCGATCGACAGTTCTGTTGTTGCAGGCTGGCTTCCTTCTGGTCATCGCATAACTTTTCGACTTCAGGTTCGAATGTCAGCGTCTCCGGTTTTTGTTCTTCCCGCCAGGATCGCAAATTGTCATTCAGCCGTTTCAGGATCCGGAAGTTTCGCCCTGCAAACAGCTCTCCTGACACATCGAATTCCGACAAGAGCGCCTTGGCCCCAGCTGCTATAGCCTGGTGATCTTCAGGCGCCATTCGAATCATGGCTAAAACGTAGTTCGCTCCCCATTGGAATCTGGTGGCTACGCCAACTGAATTCTCATAGGCTCTTTTTCTCCAGGCCAGGGCCTCTTCGAAGTGGTCATCTTTTTCTGCAAGAGAACCCAGACCGCTCATGAAGTAATAAGGCGAAGCCGATTTTTCGAGTTCCGCCAGCAACAAGCCTTTTGCATCATTAACCAGACCAGCTTCCCGATAGATATGGCTTATCTGGTTAATCACGCTTTGTCGCTCAAAACTATCAGGCGTTGCTTCGTCGGCTGCCTTCAGCTCTGCCTGCAATATTTCGCGTAGATCCTCCGCAAGCGGCTGATCATCCCTGGTAGCCAACTGAAGTTTAGGCACCCAACCTGCCAGCTTCTCCGCTCTGGAGAGTGCCTCATCAAATCGGAGATCAAAAATACTGTTCGCCCAAAGCTCAGCAAGGCTCGCCTTGTGCGCATCATCGATGACTGGCAATGCCAGAATCTCCTCCATGTAGTAGGCGAGCGAATCCCACGACGCCAGCGTCAGCGAAGTTGATGACAGAATAACTTCCAGTCGCCTGGCGATGGCAGGGTCCAGTTTGTCTTGCCCGGTTTCCTCAAGGTCATTTTTTTCAGTAAGGGCCAGCAGATAATTCATATAAAAACGATTGCTCAGTTCCCCTTCAGGAGCACTGGTCGACAGACGAAGAAACAGTTCAGCCTTGTCGGTGTCATCAGGTACCGCCGAGGTGTCCTGAAACCAGGAGTAATAGGCTAATTGGTAAAACTCGTCAGCTGAAAGTCGGGTTGAGTCCGCAAGCGCAATCTGCACCAGGTCCGCGGTCGATCTCATTTGGTTCAGACTGAGCTCAAGCACTGTGTTGTACCGTGAGATATCGATCCCACCCGGGATCCGGGTCATTTCTTCTCCCGCGGAGTTGAAAACAATCATCGTCGGGTAACCCTTCACACCGAATTTTTCACCCCAGGCCTGCGCCTCATCGGTGTCACCATCAAGGTAAACAGGCACAAAAAGTCGCGTCAGTCGGATGAATTCCTGGGACTTGAATACCGTATGTTTGATTTCCTGACAGGGTGGACACCACACCGCGCCCCAATATAAGAAGACTGGTTTGGCCTCGCTCTCTGCGGAATCAAACGCTGCTTGTATCGAGCCTCCAAACCACTCAATGCTGGCATCAGCAGAGTGGGAACCCCCTATTGAAACGTCTGTTGAAACGCCTGCTTGATCATCAACTTCCGTATCTGACCCGCAGGCAGTCATCACGAGGGTAGCAATCAGTAGCAGCGGCCTTAACATGGGATGATCCGGGGTCTATTGTTTCAATCGCGCTATTCGAGCAGCTTTACGTTCGATACGCAATCTCAGCCTCTGGTGCCGTGCCGGTGTCAGCGGATACCCCCAAATAAATGCCATCGCAATACTGTAAAAGAAAATAGGCCCACAACAATAGACCAGTCGTAACGCGAGCACCCCGACTTCGGTACTGCCTGTGACACCACCAGCCGCATCAAACCCGAGTAATCCCACAAGATTGAGCGAAAAGCCTGTTCCAAATGCCACAGCCAACTTGTCAGTCAGGCCCATAATCGAGAAGTAGGTACCCGCTCTGTGACCGCCTGACCGCGCTGTATCAACATCGATCACGTCGGCCAGCATCGCAATCGGGAGAAATTGCAGCCCTCCGAAACAAAACCCTTTAACAATGAA
>JABGVY010000169.1 GCA_018645845.1 Gammaproteobacteria bacterium
AGAGTTTTTTCAACAGGAATGGGATGGCATGTGGACCAAGGTCTGGCTGCTTCTTGGCCGGGAAGCTGAACTGCCAGAGCCAGGTGACTGGCAAATGGAAGAAGTCGGGCCCGAAGAAATTCTGATGGTCAGGCAGAAAGAAGGGGGCGTGAAGGCATTCTATAACGTGTGCCAGCATCGAGGTAATCCGTTGGTTTCAGAATCCAAAGGTACTGTTCTGAGACGTTTCGTCTGCAAATATCATAGTTGGGCTTTCCTGCCCGACGGCACGCTCAATTTTGCACCCGACAAAGAAGACTTCCCTGAAGGTAACCCCTGCAACAAAGTCACGTTGGAAGAAGTGCGCTGCGAGACGTTTGCGGGCTTTATCTGGATCAACATGGACCCGGACTGCATTAGCCTGCAAAAATTCCTTGGGCCAATCTGGGACGACTGGGAAGCGCGAAACATTGATACGTGGCATCGAACAATGGCAAATTCCATGTGGCTGCCCTGCAACTGGAAAGTAGTGCTAGATAATTTTAATGAGTCTTACCATGTGCCGACGGTGCATCAGGGAGCGACGCCCGATACCAACAGAAAAGCTATCCGTGGCAACATTGATACCTATTTCAAGGAAACGCGCTTCGACCTTTCAGATGAAGGTCATAATCGAATGGTCATGAAGGGTGGTTTCGGTGTTGGCCAGACAGATGCGGACGGCTGCATTATCGATCCGCTTGCGAGCGAGTTGCGCTATTGGGATATAGATCCGTCAGATTTCAAGGGTCGCCCCGAGGAAACACGTGAAGCATTACAGCAGGCGAAACGCCGTCTTGGTCCTGATCGCGGATTCTCGCACTACGATAAGATTCCTGACGAGCAGTTTACAGATGCTTTTCATTACACACTGTTCCCCAATTTCGCTGTGTCAGTATGGGCCGATGGCTTTCATTTTCTGCGTGCGCGCCCTCATAGGAGTGACCCGGAGCAGTGTCTGTTTGATAACTGGTGGTACGCAAGTCCGGCGTCGGTACAGAATGTAAATGCAAGGAGGGGAGCAAACACCGGTGCTGGTGCGGAGCTGACGATGCTGGAATATGGTGCAGATGTGTCAATCGGTCCTGGGATCGAAGATGATGTGCGAGTATTTGTAACCCAGCAGAGAGGGTTCAGGTCGCGGGGTTTCAAAGGTGTCTATTTGTCTAATCAGGAGAAGCGCATTCGCCGCTACCATGAGCTGATCGACGACTATATTGAGGGGCGGGAACCTAAAGGGTAACGTTCTACGCAAGATACGCTTGCCGAGAGAACGAGAGAAAATCTAGGGGTATAGTTAAAAGGGCGAAGACCTTGTAAGTTAAGAAGGCACAGTTTGTCCGGGGATAGGGATGTCTGTGCTGACCTTGGTTATTCCGGTACTTGACCTTCGATCTGTAGCCTATGAATAAGCCGCGGGTCATCACCGTGATCGTGTACCGCATAGTGCAGTACTGCACGGTTATCCCACATGAGCAAATCACCTACCTGCCAGCGATGACGAGCCTGATACTCCGGTCTTGTACTGTGGTCGAACAGTGTTTCAAGTAATCCCTGGCTTTCGCGTCGACTCCATCCGGTGAATTTTTGCGTGAAGGCGCGGCAGACGTACAGCGCTTTTTCGCCGGTTTCATCGTGGGTTCGAATCACTGGATGGGTTGCTCGAGGGGATTTAGATGCGTCTGCGTTATAGAGGGCAGCAAGGTCGGCAGCCGTATGTTCTGCGGTCATATCATTCAGGGTTCTTTTCAGCCCTTCGGATAGCTCTTCGCAGGCAATGACCTGGTTGGAGAAAGCGGTGTCTCCGCCGATCTCTGGCGCTTCCAGCGCATAGAGCATAGTGAGTTTCGGCGGTGCCGGGTTGAAAGTCATGTCAGAATGCCAGTGCTGGTTTACATCCCGCTTCTTCCCGGCATTTTTCAGCTCAATCAGGCCGGGGTAGTTCTTCATGCCCGCGTAAGGGTGCCTAACCAGTTGACCCCATTGCGCACCGAACGCCATGTGCTGTTCTGGGGTAAGTGTCTGGCCAGGAAACGCAAGTACACGGTGCTGCAGGAACAGGCGATTAATTTCTTGCCATTGATTGTCACCTAACCGGGTGACGTCGACGCCGAGTATATTGGCGCCCAGTGGTGCTGACATCGGAATGACTTGCATGGCTTTAATATCGTCAGATGGGTGATTCAAGTATAGCGTTAACCCCGCCCCGGCGCTTTGCCGCGACGACCACTATTCTTAACGCTGCGATTACTTGACGACTGAAGCGATATCTTCAATAAACAGGTCCAGGGTATCAAGCTTCTTCTGGTTACAGTCCGGACCCAGCGTGAAATCGGGGACAATCAATTCATTAACGCCGGCGTCTGCGTAGCCGGCAATAACATCCCGAAGTTCTGAAACCGTCCCTGCAATTTTGGGCGGTTTGTCTGTGCTGTCACGCATTTTCTTTGCGAAGGCTTCGTCCTCTGTCACAAATAACAGCGCCACGGCAGATCGTTGAATCTCTGCGGGATCGCGCCCAAGCGTCTCGCAGTGCTGGTCCAGAACGGCCATTTTCTGGGTTAGCAACTCGACATTACCCCAGACATTCCATTCGTCTGCGTACTGAGCAGTAATCCTCAGGGTGACTTTTTCCCCGCCACCCCCAATCAGCAGCGGTAATGTATCTTGTTTTGGCTTTGGGACCAGCGGTGCATCGTTAAGAGCATAGTATTTTCCTTTAAAGTTCGCGGATTCTTCATTGAATAGTGACTTTATGACCTGGCAGGCTTCTTCAAGCCTTTGAAGCCGCCCGGCAACGGTGTCAAATTCAATGCCGTATTTCTGGTGCTCATTCTCCTGCCAGCCGGACCCCAGGCCAAGCACGAGGCGGCCATCGCTGATGTGATCAACGGTTGCCGCCATCTTTGCCAGTACAGCAGGGTGCCTGTAAGTGTTACCGGTAACCAGTGTACCCAGCCGAATACGAGGGATACTGGCGGCCAGCGCCGCAAGTGTCGTCCATGCCTCTGGTAGTGGCGCGCTGGTATCTTCCGCGTTGGGCATAAAATGGTCAGCCAGCCAGATACCGTCCCAGCCTGATTGCTCGACGTGATTGCCTAACTGCTTCATGACATCAAAGGACTGATTGGGTTGTGGCCAAAAACTGAATCTCATTGCATAGTTTCCTGTAGAAGTGCGCGTATTTATCGTCGATGGTCAGCGTCACGCTCGAGTTGTTGCCTAATAATGGCGGCAGTTTACAGTCAGCCGAGTATCATTTTAGGCCAAAACCCAGGTTTTTGCTGGTGCGGGTCCATTAACCGCTGCAATAATGAAGTATAAGCTAGCAGCAGTAGTTTCCGATCTCCATTATGCTGTGCCCATACCCTAACAGAGGTGAGCAACATGTCGGATTTTGATGTGGTAATTAGAAATGGATCCCTGGTGGATGGTACTGGTAGCGAGCCAGTAACGGGCGATATAGCGATACTTGATGGCAAGATCGCTCAGGTCGGGATAGTAGCGGGAATCGGTCGTGAGGAAATTGACGCTTCAAACCTGGCAGTTGCGCCCGGGTTCATCGACATTCACACCCATTTTGACCCGCAGCTATGCTGGGACTCTCACGCAACGCCTTCTATAGAGCATGGTATTACAACGGTCGTAACCGGCAACTGTTCTTTAAGCCTGGCCCCAATCAGGGACCGCGCAGCAGCCGATAAAATCGTCAGCATGTTCGGCGTCATTGAAGATATTAAGCAACGTACCTTCGATGAAGCTGTACCATTTACCTGGAACAGCTTTCCTGAATACCTGGATCACATTCGTCCCAAGCTTGGTATTAACGTCGGTGCGTTAATCGGACATTCCGCGATTCGCCTGTTTGTGATGGGTGCTGCTAGTCAGGAACGTGCGGCGGAGCCCGAAGAAATTGAAGCGATGTGCGAACTCGTGGAGGAGTCTATGGCGGCAGGAGCGCTCGGCATTTCCAGTTCCTACGTCGATATGGATGAAAATGGCAACCCAGTCCCGAGCCAGTACGCGGATATCCATGAAAAAATTGCTCTGGCCAAGGCGATGGCCAAGAGTGGTCGTGGTATCTGGCAGATTGTGCCGTTTTTTCCGGACCTCAATCGCGAGTTGGACAATATTAGAGAGCTGGGTGACATCAGCCTTGCGGCAGGCATTCCATGCAGCCTGCAACCTGTGCTTAGTTCGCCGACTTCGCCGCATGCTGAGGAAATTATAGCGGCCCTTGAGGAACAGAGGGACCGAGGTGCAAGGGTATATGGCCAGGTAATGCCACGCTGCTTTGACCTGAACATGCGCCTTTCTGAAACCAGCATGCTGCTGTTTGCACTACCGCAGTGGAAATCGATCATGGACCTGCCCGCCAGCGAACGGTTGGCGAAGTTCAGTGACCCCGCGGCAAGGGACCTACTTGTTAGCGAAATGAAAAACGCAGCGGGTATGAGTGGTGCATTGCCATTTCTCACTGTCGGAGATGTTCATTCAAAGGCCAACGAGGTATATAAAGGCAAATACCTTGCCGAGATAGCTGAAAGCGAAGGAAAAGAAATTGGCGACGTTATCCTGGACATCGCAATCGCAGATAAGCTCGAAACGGAATTTCAGTTAAAGAATGTTATTAATGCGGACAAAGCGGCTGTTGCCGAACTGATTAACCACCCGCTCTGTCATTTTGGTGCCTCAGATGCGGGTGCGCACATTACCCAGTTCTGCGGTACAGGAGACACCACGCATCTGCTTGAGCATTACGTGCGTGAAACCGGGCATATGACGCTGGAGCGAGCAGTTCATAGAATGACGGGCGAAGTGGCCGCAGACTGGGGTTTCTCTGACCGCGGTACGCTAGCGGTTGGAATGGCAGCGGATATTGTGGTTTTCGATCCAGATGCCGTGACCGTCGGCCTGGAACAGTTTGTTGATGACTTCCCTGGTGAAGCCCGTCGTTATGTTCGTCGCTCAAGTGGTTACCACAGTGTGTTTGTTAATGGTGAACTCGCCTACGATACTGATGGTTATACAGACAACCTTGCGGGACGCATTGTATAAAACAGGTAAGACAGATAAGACAGGTAAGACAGGTAAGACAGGACAGCCGAAACCTTCAATGAGTCGATGAACCGGTTGTGCCTGTAATGCGATAATCGTTGATCGAAACAGAACTATTTTTAATTTAACAGGGTAACTAAATGAGAGTTGGATTAGCATTTGCAAGTAGCGTCAGTATTGATGGGCCTTCCACGGCAGAGATTTGTAAAAGAGCGGAGCAGGCCGGGTTTGAATCTGTCTGGGGTGGTGAACATGTCATCCGGCCCGACGATATTGAGTCACCGTATCCTTACACGAAAGACGGCAAGATACCGATGGAACCGGATACTCCGCTGCCAGATCCACTCATCTGGTTGGCTTACGCGGCTGCTGTCGCCCCGAGCCTTCGGCTTGGGACCTGCATTCTGATCGTCCCCCAAAGGAACCCACTGATCCTGG